>JAFGWW010000213.1 GCA_016936955.1 Planctomycetota bacterium
AGCGCCTGCAGTGGGCGCTATTTAAAGGGACATAGTGGCCTTGAATTGCCCGCCCTCAGTGGACCTGTTTTCCACGCCCGCCGCCATATCCAGTCCTGGCTGGGAATTCGCCCCCTCCATCCGAAATAATAGCTTATCATTTGGATTGAAGCTCGACAACAATACGAGTTGCAGTGATTACACCATTCAGCATACCTAATATGATTGTGATTCCAACGATGCTGTGCTTGGGAATCTCTTGAGCATCCCTCCAAGCAGATCATGCCAGTGTCTTTATGCTGTTCAAAACGTTTAAATTTAAACGGCATTGAAAATGCCGTGGAAGAGTACCACATTTCCATTACGGTCAAGAAAATGCGATCACGTGCAATAATAGGACCAGATGAACTTCCGTCTTTAATGGCATATTGGAGTTCAATTGTATTCCTAAATGGACTCAACACGCTGAGCCCTTCTACCGATAAATACACGAGATTGTCATCAGGAATATCTGCAACTTTAAATTCATAAGGATCAGTGTGATTAGGCCCAAGCAGCAACTCACGTTTAGTGCCAGTTGTATTGAATATGCGTATATAATTCAATCCTGTCTTATCTTTTACGACCAAACGAACCTTTGTTTTTGATTCATCCCATTTAGGAATTCTTAACACTATTCTTGCAGTGTCATCGAAGAAAGACGACGATTCAAGAGTCTCGTCCATGCAATCGGCTACTCCATCACCATCATCGTCATCAACGTTAGGAACAATAATTTTACCTGGCATTTTTGCAGAATCACCGTACTGCAACTCCCTGTCTTTCTTTGCCTCAGAGCCTGTTAAAGGTGGCGCATCATATAATCTATCATTGTCGCCATCAACATACATTTGCACAGCCGCAACAGTGATATCCTTTGATGAGACTTTTACAGACCCTATCGTATAAGCTGCACTTACTTCATTTCCCGAAAGAATTGAAAGCGACTTAGGGCCTTCTCCGGGGTCATATACACAATTATCATTTTTATCATCCCATACCAACATTTTCCATTTTTCTGAATCTGCCGGATCTTCAACAAATGATACAACCCAAGTAGATCCACCTTTAATCCAATAGGCTCCGTCAAAATACTCAACTGGCATTTCTTCACCGATGACGAATTTATGTTTTTTAATCTCCGCCTCAGGCAGCTCTGGGAGTCCATTAACCTTTATACCCACTGGACTGAAAGAACCCGGATTTGACCTATTCCACATTTCGAACCCTACGGTCCATATCGAAAACGGTACAGCATATCCATCATTTTCGCCTTCAAGTTCGATTAAGGAGAAACAATTATGGAAGATGATATTACCTCTATGCTTGAACTTCGCGACAGCGGCTTTACCAGAACCCTCACCCCGGAGATCTGCGGTTATTACCTGATACTGCCCATTGATCCCAGAGACACGGAACACCGGGAGGAGATGTGCCAGATAATCGGGTTTGCCGATTCATGGGAAGATAATGAATTGCTTGGTTACAGGCAGATTGATGTGCATGACGAGTACAGCCCGTCAATGGATCTGGCTTATGTAAGATTCGAGGACGGCGAGTGCGGCTTTGTTTTTATTCACGATCTTGTACCAGTGAGAAACTAGATGAACCTGACAGACGTAACATCCTACATGGTAGCCTCCGCCAGGACCGGTAAGAGCTTTTTCTTTACCAGATGGATTGCCTCTTACCTGATTCCCGAGACGGAGTTGCGGATTTACACCAATCTGCCGCTGAAGGTGAATGCAATTGCCGAGCACTGCGCGGTGAAGTATGGCATGGATGAGGGGGAGGTGAAGGCCCGCATCCATGTCATACCCCGTGAAGTGGAGCTGCGGTGGAAAAACAGGGAGGTAATTACCTGGGATGAGCTAAGCAGGGAGATGCAGGAGTCATTCACATCCCATAACAAGCGTGACCGTAAGGGGGAGGATAAATACATCTTCGCCGGTCCCTGGCATTACTTCTTTGGTAATGGAACATTCTATGCCAGCATTCAGAGACATCTGGTTTTTCTTATTGTGCACCGGGTGCCGTCTTGAAGAGATGGTCGAACTCAGACGTGAAGCAGTAGACCTGAAAAAGAAAGCTATACGCATACAGGCTTATGATGATTGGGAGCCGAAGACAGAAAACTCAATCCGCACTATCCCCATTCAGGATGAACTCGCAGACATTCTCAAAAGGATCATGGATTCCCACAGATTCAATAATATCTTCGTGACCCAGGACGGCACAAGCAGACGGAACAACCTTTTAAGAAGCTTCAAATCCTCAATGAAAGCCGCTCTTTATTCATTGCGGGGCATACCAACCCGCAAGCATCTTACAAAGGAAGAGAGATTAAAATGGTTCAGTGATATGGAAGAAGTCAAAAAGGATCTGGCCAAGTTGGACATCCACAGCCTTCGCTACACATTCATCACTGAATTGATATCCGCAGGAGTGAATCCAAAGGCGGTGCAATACCTGGCTGGACACTCCGACATTCAGACCACGTTAAACATCTATGCCCAGTGTCGCCCGGAGCCGGTTCAGCAGGCAATTGAGAAGCTTCCGTGGAAACCATTCGTCACAAATTCGTCACAAAACTCAAAATCTTAGCTTTCGCCGAAACATAAAAAACCCGTAAGTCGTTGACTTACGGGTATTTATATTGGGGAGAGAAAGGGGATTTGAACCCCCGACCTCCAGAGCCACAATCTGGCGCTCTAGCCAACTGAGCTATTCCCTCCATTTATGCCGCTTCGTGAGAAGCGAGTGTCGTAGTATAACCGCAAGTATCGCTTTGGCAAGGATTTTTCCGCACAAAATGCTTGGCACGGCTACGCTGTCAATTCTCCGGAAAGATCTTGCATAATTAAAAAACCTGGGTATTATATACCGTTATTGGTATATAACAAGGGCAGATATTTTGCTGTCCGTGCAAGTGGCGGTTAGCGAAAAACTGCGCGACAGGCTGCGAAAGCCGACCGGAGATGTAAAGGGGGCGCTCTCAATTATCAGGCGAGCCGCAGATGAGCGCAAGGGACGGGGATGCAAGGAAGAACTACGCAGGCTGTGTCATTCATAGTCGAGGCATTATGACACAGCAGGCTCGCTTCTTGAACTCGCATAATGAATTGGAATATATGCCTAATATACATTCTGGCGGCCGCTTCGGGTTAAGCTTACGCGCATCCCAAAGTATCCTTATCGGCTTGCCTTCAATAGCCCGAGTCTGAATGTATCTGCGGTTGTCTGGCAAATAAGAACGCCCCCAGGAAAGGAAAAACATGAGCGAGAGCGACAAGACAAACATCCTATTTATCTTTACCGACCAGCACCGCCTTTCCGGAGTCGGATGTTATGGCCCCACTCCGTGCAGAACGCCGAATATAGACAGGCTCGCCGCGGAGGGGGTGAGGTTTGAAACCGCTTACACAACCTGCCCGGTGTGCAGCCCGGCGCGGGCATCGGTCATGACGGGGTGCGACACCCACGGGCACGGGGTGATGGCGAACACCCACGAGGTTGGCTGTCGCATTCACGAACTCACCGACGGGCCCGACCTGCTTCCACGCCGGCTGGAGAGCGCGGGATACAGGAACGGCTATACCGGCAAGTGGCATCTGGGGGGATGCAGGTCTGATAAATTTCTCAACCGCCCCATAACCACGTCGCTGCCGAAAGACGTCGGGTTCGAGGGCCAGAATTTCCCCAATCACGGCGACGGGGGGTACATGTTCGAGGAGTATCAGAACTACCTCAAGGAACGCGGCCTGCCTTACAAGAAACTTCTCAACGAGATGAAAGGCACGCCGGGAAGGGGGCGCTATAACATTCTCGATACCCCGGTTGAAGGGACGGTTGCCTACTTCCTCGCCGAACACACCATCGCCATGATCGACCGGTTCAGGGAAGGGAAAGAGCCCTTCTTTATCTGGCATAATTTCTGGGGCCCCCACGAACCGTATTATGTTCCCCAGAAATATTACGACATGTACCGGGACGTCGAAATTCTGGAATGGCCTAACTTCCGCTGGGACAAGTGCGACCCCAACCTGCCCTATCAGGCAAAGCTACATCCCTATCACGACCGGATCGGGTGGGAGGAGTGGGCGGAGACGATCAGGCATTACTACGCTTTCGCAACCCTGATCGACGAGCAGGTGGGGCGCATAATGGATCATCTCCGCAAGACCGGTTTGCTGGAAAAGACGCTGGTTGTTTTCAGCTCCGACCACGGCGAAACTCTGGGCAGCCACGGCGGCATGACCGACAAGGGCTTCAACCATTTCGAGGAGATCCAGCGCATCCCCTTCATCGCGCGCGTCCCCCAGAGCATGGGCGGCAACCTTCCGGCAGCGGGGACGGTGATGCAGGAATGGGTAAGCCTCGCGGATGTGTATCCCACTTTCTGCGATGTCGCGGGCGCGTCTCTTGACCGCCCCGACGCCCCGGCGATTTGCCGCGTCCACGGGCGCTCGCTTCTGCCGCTGCTCAAAGGAGAGAAGGTTGAGGACTGGCGGGACGAAATCTTTGTCCAGTTCCACGGGGTAAACGCGCTGGCCATAAACATGATAACCTGCCGCGCGGGGGATCTCAAATACGGCTGGAACGCGACCAACAAGGACGAGCTTTACGACCTCGCGAAAGACCCTTACGAAACAACAAACCTGATAGACGACCCGGCCTACGCGGGCAAGCTGGAAGAGATGCACAAGCGCATGTATAACTATATGGAGCGCGTAGGCTACGAAGCGCGCGGACGTTTCAAGCGGGATGTGCTGAGGATTATGGAGAACTGAGGGGCAGCGCATACCACGCAACAGTAAATAGTCTTGTCCCCCTGCCCCGGCCATACAGACATCAACGACGGTGAATGATTTTATTACGTGCCTTTTTTAGACAGTCAGCAACTCTGGCAAAGCGATAAAAAAGACAGCTCCGCACTGCGGAGCTGTCTTTGATTTACCTAACCTGTTTTGGGAATGCCCTTATTTCTTTTTGGGGCTTCCCTTTTCGCGTTTCTCGATGGGGGTGAACTCATCTTCGAAGCCGCCGACGTACATGGCGCGGGGGCGGAAGATGCGGTTGGTCTTGAGGTATTCAAGAACGCGTGCGGTCCAGCCCGAGACGCGGCTTACCGCGAAAATGGGCGTGTACATGGCCG
>JAFGWW010000214.1 GCA_016936955.1 Planctomycetota bacterium
AGAATGCATCGTGGCTTTGGCGGAGCGGCGTGCCCTTCCTCGTAACCCATCCCGAGCTCGTCTGCCCCCACCCCAAGGGGGGCTTGGTAGACACGGGGAGCATGATGAAAATGTTCGCCGCCGCGAGCGGGGCGGAGCCGATAGTTCTCGGCAAGCCTTCGCACGCCATGTCGGACACTGCGCTGCGCAGGCTCGAACTTGCACCGGACAGATGCGGTATTGTCGGCGACCGGCTCCATACCGACATGGAGATGGGGCACAAAGCCGGGATGTTTACCGTTCTCGTTCTCTCTGGCGAGACGAAAGAGGATGATGTGGACAGGGCGGAGCGGGAGCCGGATCTTGTGCTGCAGGACGTGGGGGAGCTAGCTTCGCTTATTGAAAAGGCCCACGATTTTTCTTGACGGGAAGTTGCCATCCCTTAACCTTTATGTATGTAAACCTTTGGCCGGGGTGAGGCGGGCCCGGGACGTATTTTGGGAGTAACCAGTAATGCCGAAAGTCGCGATTATCTCAGACATACATGCTAATCTGGAAGCGCTTACGGCGTGCATTGCCCACATTGATTCCCAGCCTGATGTTGATGCAATATATTGCCTCGGCGATATTTGCGGATACGGCCCCGATCCGGAGGCGGTGGTGGATATTGTTGCCGAAAGGTGCCAATTCTGCCTCATGGGCAACCACGATTACGCCCTTCTCCATGCGCCGATAGGGTTCAATCCTGTTGCGGCCGGGGCTATCGTCTGCCAGCGCAGCATGATGGAGCCCGGAACCTTCTCTTTCCCCAGCAAGAAATTCAGGTGGAATTTTGTCCACGAGCTTGCGGAAGAAAAGGAGATCGGCGATAACTTCTTTGTCCATGCTTCGCCGCGCGACAAGATTTTCGAGTATCTTCTGCCCGAGGACGCGACCTACAATCCCGCAAAGCTCGAAGCGGTTTTTGACATGATAAGCTGCCGTTGTTTTGTCGGGCACACCCACCGTCCCGGCATCCTTACCGAAGAGCCGAAATGGTATTCGGAGAAGGATCTCGGCATGGAGTACGAATTCCGCGAAAACGAGAAACTTATCATCAACGTCTCCAGCGTAGGCCAGCCCCGCGACCGTGACCCACGCGCCTGTTACGCCATGCTTACCGATGAGGGAATTGTCTGGCATCGCGTAGAGTATGATGTTGAGACAACCGTAAGCAAGGTTCGCGATAATCAGTGTCTCGATAACCTCTGCGGCGAACGCCTGCTGGCCGGCCGTTAACGGTTAACCTGTTTGACCCATTGTCCTTGCGCGATTTGCCTTTATTGGTTCGGAAATTGTAAGATGAAACTCGTCGTGAATGTTCCTCATTCACTTTTAGCATACCTTGGGCTTGTGTTCGGAGGCGGGTTGCATGCAGGCATTCGTGGCAAGACAACCCATACTGGATCAGAAACTCGACGTATATGGGTATGAACTTCTTTTTCGGTCAGGTTTTGACGAGGCCTGTTTCACCACCGATGCTAACGGCGCATCCATCACCGTCATCTCCGATTCCATCCTGAATATCGGCCTCGACCGGCTCACCTCCGGCAAAAAAGCTTTCATTAATTTCACGCGCGAGCTTCTTGTTGGAGACCTCCCCGGCCAGCTTCCGGAAGAGCTTGTGGTTATCGAGGTTCTGGAGGACATCGCCCCCGACCATGAAGTGCTCGAAGCCTGCAGGAAATTACGGAGCCAGGGGTATCTTGTCGCGATCGACGATGTTGATTCAATGGAAGCTTTCGAGCCTTTCCTCGATGTGGTGGATATCGTCAAGGTCGACTTCATGCTCGCCTCGCGGGATACGGTCAAACGTATCGGGCAGGCTCCAAGGCCAAAGGGGGTGCGCCTTCTGGCCGAGAAGGTGGAAACCCAGGAAGATTACGACTTCGCGGTGCAATGCGGCTACGAGCTTTTTCAGGGCTATTTCTTCAGCCGCCCGAAAATCGTGACCCAGAAAAAACTGTCTCACGCAAACCCTGCGCGACTGGCGCTCCTTCAGGCCGTCCACCGCCCCGATATCGACTTCAAACAACTCGAGGAGGTTGTCAAGCAGGATGTCGGCCTTACCTATCGTTTGCTGAAATATATCAATTCATCATACTTCGGGGTGCGTGGCAAGGTCCATTCCATCAAGCAGGCCCTCGTCCTTCTGGGGTTGAAGAATGTCCGCCGCTGGACAACCCTTATCGCGATTGAGTGCATGACGGAGGGTAAACCCTCGGAGTTGATGCTGGAGAGCCTGATCCGGGCCAAGTTCTGCGAGCTTCTCAAACATCCCCTGTGCCTTAACGAACAGGAGGACGACCTCTTCCTGCTCGGTATGCTCAGTCTTCTCGACGCTATCCTCGATATGTCCATGGCCGATATTCTTGACGAGATACCACTCAATGACACCATGCGTTACGCCCTCCTCGGCGGTGAAAACGAACTGCGGCTTGCCCTTGACGTGGCCTCCTCTTACCAGCACGCCGACTGGTATGTCTTCGCCGCGCTTCGTGACCGCCTCGGCTTTAATGAAGAGCAGATCCCCACGCTTTATTACGAGTCGGTGGATACGGCGGAGAAAATCATCGGGTGCAGCAGGGGTGGACAATAGGCTGCCCTGGAACGTAATGTCTTGAATTAAAAGATGTTATCCGTTTTGCGGCCGTGGCTTGGCCGCCTTCTTGACTAGCCTTTTCCCTTGACATGGGCCGGGATAAGGACTAACCTACCTGATTCGATGGCAGTTAGGGAAAATTCGGCCCATGTGGGCGGGAGGTACTTGTGGCTGACAAGACATCTATAATGAATAAGCTTGCCTGGCGTGCAAAATGGCGCAAGCGCATTCAGAAGTGGAAATCGTTTCTATTTATAAGCGTTGTCTTGCTTATTCTTGTGCCCTCAGCGCTTATCTTTACGCCCTGGTTTCCGCACAAGATTTTTGAGGCGATCGATAATAACAAAGCCGACCCCATAACCGGCGTTTTAAAGCCCTCGGCGGTACGGGATATGTACAGGCTTGGCCTTTTCTATGGCATTACCATGCGCGCCAATCCGGAAGGGAACGATTGTTTTCTGGAGATTATCAGGTGGCAGCGCGGGATAAATCTCAGAAAAGCCTGGATGAACGAGCCCCAGGAACCGATCGAGCCTTACGTTTTCCCTGAGGAAGTCGACGAGTATGTGGGGTTTGCCCTTATCGAATATGCCAGGTACTGCCGTTTGCACCAGCACGAGTACATGGCGACGGAATTATATAAGTTATATCTGCAAGACTATGCCAATGTGGAGGGGGCCGACCCCAAGCACGCGGCTGAAGCGGAATTGTATATCAAGTAAAGAGTTGCCCTTGTGCATTTAAAAATACGGCAGGATGGCCGTTATTCTGGTGTGTCTGCAGTTATGGTAAATGCGGGGTGCCGAGGTTGGGCTTTCCCGGTTCTGTGGATAATTTCAATAATAAGGTATAGACGTAGATGGCTGCAGTAAAAGAGAGTTCAAAGGCTTTGGCCTTGCTCAATCAGTACAGAAAATCCGGCAAGATACGCCACCCGCTTCCGCCCCTGGAAACCATGGTCTACGAGATCCTTGCCGACGGGATTGAGGCTGATGAAGCGCTCAAGGCGTTCAATCGTCTCTCCTCGACTTTCATCAATTGGAACGAATGCCGTGTGGCCAGAGTAACCGAGATTGGGCGCATTCTAGACAAGATCGATGATGCGGACGGCAAGGCGCTCAGGGTTCGGAAGATGCTGAACCGCCTCTTCGATTTCCGGGGAGCCATGGATCTCGACTTCGCGCTCGAGATGAAACCCTCCGAAGCCCGCCGTTGCCTGATCGACCTTGACGTGGATGTACCCCGCTCGATTATAAGCGTGATACTTTTCCAGCTCTGCCCCGGCACCACCATTCCGATTTCTCCGGAAGGTCTTGCCGTGGCGAAAAAGCATGGTCTTATCGGAAAATCATCATCCAAGCAACAGCTCCAGAAGGTTTTGCAGGGCGAGCTGGACCTCAACGACGGAGGCGAGCTGATGCAGTATCTTGAGTTCGAGGCTGAAGGTGAAACCAAAAAGGCTGCCAAGAGTAAATCCAAAAAATAGAATACCCAAATTACGATAGAATAGAGATAAGACAGACAGAGAAAGTAAGGAGCAAAACGTGCCAGAATTGAAAATCGGCCTCCCCAAGGGAAGCCTCCAGGACTCGACCTTCGCCCTGCTTGCAAACGCAGGCTGGAATTTTTCCGCTTCATCCCGCAGTTACTATCCGCGGTGCGACGACCCCGAACTGTGGGCCATGCTCGCCCGTCCGCAGGAGATGAGCCGTTATGTCGAGCGCGGGGTCATGGACATGGCTATCAGCGGCCTTGACTGGACCATTGAGAACGGTTCCGACGTCGAGGTTCTTGAGCGCCTCGTATACGCCAAGGCCACCCGCCAGCCCGTGCGCTGGGTTCTCGCTGCGCCGGAAAACAGCGACATCAAGTCGGTCAAGGATCTTGAGGGCAAGGTCATCAGCACCGAGGTGGTTAACCTCGCCAGGAAGTATCTCGCCGACAACGGGGTTAACGCCACCGTCGAGTTCTCCCACGGCGCGACCGAGGTCAAGGTTCCTCACCTCGCCGACGCTATTATCGAGATCACCGAAACCGGCAGCAGCCTCCGCGCAAACAAGCTCGAGATCATCGACACCATCCAGGAATCGGTAACCGTGGTTATCGCCAACAAGGCTGCCGCGGCAGACCCCTGGAAGCGTGCGAAGATGGACGCCATCTGCATGATGCTCAAGGGCGCCCTCGCGGCCAAGCAGAAGGTTCTGCTCAAGCTCAACTGCCCCGAGGAAAACCTCAAGGCGGTTGTGGCCAACCTTCCCGGCCTCAACTCCCCCACTATCAGCCACCTGAGCGATCCGGGCTGGGTCGCCGTCGAGGCGGTTATCGACGAGAACGAGGCGCGCACCGTTATCCCCGATCTCAAGTCGGCGGGCGGTGAGGGCATTATCGAGATCCCGCTCAACAAGGTTATCC
>JAFGWW010000215.1 GCA_016936955.1 Planctomycetota bacterium
AATATTAGTCGGGGTCTCGTTCACCGGAGTTATATTTATGGTGAGGGCTTTTTCATAAACACCGCCGTTGCCGTCGCTCACCTGCACACGCACGCTTTTGGTTGTAGCTGATTCGTAATCGAAGCTGGCTGCGGTAAGAAGCTGGCCGCCGGATATTGTAAAGCTGGCGTTATCCGTATCTCCGGTCCCGGCAACCAGAGAGTATGTATGCGTGTCGGCTGAATCCTGATCGACGGTGGAAAGGTTTCCCACCACGGTGCTCGCCGCAGAATTCTCCGCAACCGAACTGCTGTCGAGAGCGATGTCGGTGGGCGCGTCGTTGATGTTGTTAATATTGATGGTGAATTCTTTTGCGAAGGTGCCGCCGTTACCGTCAGAGACCTGGATCCTGATGGCCTTTGAAGTCGCGCTCTCGTAATCAAATCCGGCGGCGGTGCGGAGCTCATTGCCCACGATGGTGAAATCGCCGTTATTGGTATCGCCAGTTCCGGCTACCAGAGAATAGGTATGGCTGTCAGCACTGTCGGGGTCGGTAGCGGAAAGAGTGGCAACCACGGTTCCGACAGCCTGATTCTCATTCACACTGGATGCACTAAGAGCCACATTGGTAGGCGCATCGTTCGAGGGCACAATGGTCAGTGAAATATCAACCGAAGGGGCGGCGTCGGCGGTCGCATCGAAAACGGTACCGTCAGAATAATCGAACTGGATAACGCGGCTGGTTCCGGGATCGTCTCCGGTATTATGATAACTGACACTCTGGAGAACTCGGCTGGCGATGCTGAGATTAGCATCAGAATCGAAAGTAATCGCCAGCTGATTACCGTTGTCCCCACCAGTAAAGGTGGCAACCTGCGTGCCGCCATAGCTAATCGTACCGGTGCCCAGGGTTATCGCATTTGCGCCTGACCCGGTTTCCAGAATGGTAAGCTGGTCGGTTGCGGTGCCACTCGCCCCGTCGTAAGAAACCGTAAGAACCGCACCGTCAACATCGCCATCACCATCGGAGTCGGTAATCGTGGCGTCAGAGTCGATTATGGTTGTCGGGTCGGCCGCAGCCTGGTCCTCGTTGTAGGTGGGGGTGCTATCCAGACCGGAAAAGGCGGGGGCTGCCATCCTGCCGGAGAAGGAGCCGAGCTGATCCTGATCAAAATACACGGATGATACGTCGACGTTGCCCGTCTCCATGATCCAGTCGCCGCCAACATCATCCCCGCCTGTGGTGTCGTCGGATGCGGTAACGTCGGCGCCGGAAAGGTTCTCGATCTCGCCCACCAGAAGCTGACCTGATTCGGTGGAGGTAAGGTCGCAGGAAAGGATATCAATGCGGCCGTTGTCGGAAAGGAGCTCACCGGTCTCGCGCCAGAAGTCCTGCTGGTCCTCCGAAGTGAGAAGGGAGGTTATGCCCACATTGCCGTCTTCGGCAAGAGCGATACGTCCATCGCTAACCCCGTGAACCGCAAAGCCGATGCTCTCGGCCTCGCGCCCATCGAGGGCGTCGGTCATTTTGGCAAGCAGTTCGGCAAGGGTCGTCTCGTTCGGGTTATACTCTACCGTAACCACGTTATCCGCCGCCGCATCGGCAAGGACCTCGCTCCCGCTTATGCTCTCCGATACGACAAGCAACCTTACCGCATCAGTCCCGTCATCCGCAGTCGCGCCGGAGTCGTCCGCAGCGCCATCATAAACCGGATCATGGGTATCAGCAGTATCATGGGTATCCGACTGATCATCATCGGCCACGGCAACTTGGGTCGAGTCGAAAGATGGGCTGTCAGGAGTGGTATTGTCGTCATCGACGAGGCCGGTACCTTCCAGCACGATCCGCTCTTCAAGGCGCATTATACGTAAAGACATGATAAACTCCTTACCGCGACCAGGGATTCCAATAATAATCTTTCGGTTCAACCCTCTGGATGTGAACGCCCCTGCAAAATTAATACTAATACATTATATTGGGCTAATCAACCCAAATCTGCACGGTTTGGGGGTGTAATAAGCCTATAGCCCAGCCACCCGGCTATGACCAGAGCCCGCCCTCGTCACAGCCCAGGATAACCACGCATAGATATACGCCAGACGCAAGGCGCGACATTCTGGTCGCCGAACGGTTTCGGTCAAAATACAGGGCAATCCCGCCAACCTCCCCATTGCCGCAAATTTCTCTTGACCTCACACAGCATCTAATGCGAAAATAGGGGAAGCTGGGAGCAGGAGACAACCATGAACAAACCGCATCAACTCGGGAAAGAGGGCGAGGAGCTTGCCGTAAAATTTCTTGAGAAAAACGGCTATCTGATACTGGACAGAAATGTATCCCTGCGCCGGGGCGAGCTCGACATCGTGGCCCGCGAGGGCGGCGATATCGTATTCATTGAGGTCAAGACCAGAAGCGGCGACGAGTTCGGCAGCCCCGCCGAGGCGGTCAACGAGGAGAAGGCAAGGAAGATCGCCGCCGGGGCGCGCGAATATATTTATCAGAACCTCCTGACCGAAGAGAACACCCGCTGCGACGTACTCGCCATCACCGCCCCCCCCAGCGGCGACCATAAAGTTGAACTTTTCAAGTGCGCCCTCGACCTTGGGGATTATTCCTGAGTATTGGTGGAATACCGATGGACATCACCGAGCATCAAAAAGCAATCTACGAATTACATGTAGAAAACGAGAAGATAGCCCTGCTCTATGAACCAATAGCCGAAGAAATGTTCTGGTGTTCATATCGAATTGAAGCAACTTCTGCCAGTGCGGATAAACTGCTGAGAAACAAAAATCTTTGGCAATGCGTGGGATTCACAATCAAAGACGAATCCGGTAACATGCCGAATCCAGAAACTTTTTCTGCAGGCGACTACAAATCATTCTGCAATGGCGAAACTGAACGGATTTCATTTCGATCTTTATGGCCCCCAGAAGCAAGATCAGTAACGCCTAAAAGCCAATCAATATGGGAAAGAATTAAAGCTTGGTTCATCTGAAGAAACAAATGTCGCAATAAATCTATCAAGCACCTGAATTACTCGCTTTACTATCGGGCGGCCTGGACTGCCCGTTTTTCAGTTTCAGCAGAGATACGGATACCGAACTTGAACAGCCTTGTCGAATGCTTCCGCACATTATTGAAAAATGCCGACCTCGACGCGGCCATGCAGACCACGCTCTGCCTGCTCGCGCTCAGGGCTGCCGAGGCAAAGGGTATTCTGGACGAGGACGGAAGCAATCAGCAGACCGACCTGCCCCGCCGCCTTGAAGCGATTCCGGCGACCTCGCTGATGAAGCTCCACAAGCCAAAGCTTCTCGCCGAAGGGTTCGCAAGACTCGACAAGGTATCGCCCGACCTGCTGACCCCGAGGGGGCTGGGCGAGGCGTATCAGATGCTGATGGAGTGCCACCTCGAAAACAGTGCCAGCCACGAAAGAATAAATCTGCGCGCCCGGCGCCGCAACCGGGGGAGTTTCTACACGCCGGCCGGGATTGTCAGAAAAATGCTCGGGCTCTGTGCATTTGAAAAATCAACAGGCCGGACAATCTGCGACCCCGCCATGGGCAGCGGCAATTTTCTTCTCGAAGCAGTCATACTCTTCATGGAAAAGAACGGCGGCGACCTCGAAGGCACCCGCGACTTCGCGCGCAAATTCATCTTCGGAATAGACAAGGACCCCGTCGCAGTGGAGCTCGCGAAGACCGCGTTCTGGCTTCTCCTCTCAGACAGCAGAAACCGTTTCACCATGCCCCGGGAAAACATTGTCCGCGCCGACACCCTTATCGACAACACGGATGCCCTCTTCCCCACGGTAGCCGCGCGGGGTGGCTTCGAGATCATGATCGGCAACCCGCCCTATGACGTGCTGACAAATTTTTCCCGGCGTCCTAGCGCGAAGGAATATGCGGAAAAGATCAAGGCTTCCGGCCGCTTCGACAAATCCATCTCGGGGCAGATAAACCTGTACCGGTGTTTTATCGAACGCTCCCTGCAACTGGCGAAAGACGGCGGGCAGGTCTGCCTCATCGTTCCTTCGGGACTCCTGCGGGACAAGACGGCAAGCCCTTTGCGTAAGCTCCTGATCAACAGTCACGGCGCGGATTTTTTCGAATTCTTCGGCGAGGGGGAGAGAATTTTCGAGAGCGTATCCCAGGCGGTCACCATCTTCCACGCGACCAGAGGTTACGGCCCTCCGAAAAAAATCAGGATAGTAAACCAAACTCACGCCTCATCCGTATCACCGGAGGCAATCGGAAAAATCTCGGAGAGCTTTTCCATCCCCAACGCTACGGAAAAAGACTGGGAGCTTGCCCTGTGGCTGGCTGCAAAAGCAACCTCGCGCTTCAGCCAAATCGCGGAAGGATATGTGGGCGAGGTGGACCAGACCTTCTACCGCGATTGCATGAGTGAGAGCGACACAGGCACCTTGCTTCTCAGGGGAACGCATATCCAGAGCTTCCGCGCCGACCTCTCCACGGAGAACGTAAAGGAAAGATGGCTGGAGCGGGAAAAGTTTCTGGAAGCAAAAGGGAATGCCGCATCGCTCTGCGCGAAGAGGGCTAAAGAAACACGCATCGCCCAACTCGGTATCAGGAACATGGAATCGCGCCCGCGCCTCATGGCGGCGATGGTTCCCGCCGGGGTTTACGCCGGCAACTCGGTAAACTGCTGGACGGCGAAGGATGGCGTGCCGCAGGAACTCGTCCTCGCCCTGCTCAATTCAAGCCTCTACGACTGGCGTTTCAGGCTTACCAGCGGCAACAACAATATCAACATATGCGAGATAAAAACACTCCCCCTGCCCTCCAAACTGGACGGCGCAACAGTAAAACGCATCGTCGAGTCAACCCGCAAATTGCTTGCGAAGGCTGATGGGGGGGCGGATTGTTCAGGGAAGAAAAAGGATATGGACGCTGCGG
>JAFGWW010000024.1 GCA_016936955.1 Planctomycetota bacterium
TCCGAGGGCGATGGGATTGACCGCCATGATGAGAAGCGCCTTGTTAGCGGCGCAGGTTTCGGCGAGTTTGGTAAAGTCTGCCACGCGCCCGAAAAAGTCGGGGTATTGGACAATCACTGCCGCCGTTTCCTTATCAACCTTCGCGGCGAGGGCGGCGATATTACCGTCATTCTCGGGGCTGTAGTCGAGGCATTCCATCTCAATAAGGGCGTTGCGGCTGTAGCTCTGGAGCACCTCGCGGTAATGCGGGTTGAGGGATTTGTCGTAAACGATCTTGCCGCACTTGGTCTGGAGGACGGCCATGACGCAGGCTTCGTAAATCGCGGTGCCGCCGTCATAGAGGCTGGCGTTGCTCACATCCATCCCGGTAATGCGGGCGATTGCGGTCTGGTATTCGAAAATCGCCTGCAGCATGCCCTGGCTGATCTCGGCCTGATAGGGGGTGTAGGCGGTATAGAATTCAGAACGGGCAACCATCTCGATCGCCGCGCTTGGGATGTGGTGGTTATACGCTCCGCCGCCGATAAAATAACTACCGCTGCGGACGGGATAAAGGTTGAGCGCCTCAAGGTCGCGCATGTGCTCAAGCAGTTCCATCTCGGAGAGAGCCTTGGGCAGGTTTATTTTCGGATCGCGGATACTCTCGGGGATATCGGCAAAAAGCTCGGCCGCTGAAGCAACCCCGATTTTGGAAAGCATCTCGCTCGTGTCTTTTTCTGTGTGCGGAATATATGACATCTTCTTTTCCCATTAAATTAAAAAGGCAATCCCCGTTTTTCAGGATTGCCTTATTTTCGTCAACTTTCGCTTTGCGTCAACTATTGTCGGCTAATTCTTCCAGATAAGATTCATATTCTTCGCTGTCCATGAGGTAATCGAGCTCGGAGGGGTCTTTCATCTCGATCTTGAAGATCCAGCCCGAGTCGTAGGGGTCGTGGTTGACGTTCTCGGGGGATTCTTCGAGATCGCCGTTGACCTCGACGATCGTGCCGGTTACGGGGGCGTAAACCGGGCTCGCGGCCTTGACCGATTCGATGTTGGCCGCTTCGTCGCCGCCGTTGAATTCGGCGTCTTCTTCAGGGAGTTCAATAAAGGTTATATCACCAAGCTCTGACTGGGCGTGGTCGGTAATACCGACGATGGCGATCTCCTCTTCAACCATGACCCATTCATGATCTTTCGTATAACGCAGATTGGCTTGAACTGATGACATAAACCGATTCCTCCTGATAAATCCCCGTGGAAACAACGGAGACCGGACAAGTTGTTGTAAAGCTTATGATGTGATATACCGTTAAATACAGGGTCTTGTCAATAAGAGGATTCAAAAAAACTATTATTTTTTTATTATTCCGAAACGCCTACGTCGGCGGAAATAATTATCGCCATATTTTTACGCTTTTTCCCGTCCATGTAGCCGAGAAAAGATCTGGAGAAATTATCTGACGATTCCTCGTTTCCGGCAATTATATAGGGCACTCCCGGCCGCAGGTTGAGAGAGGTGCGAAGCTCGTTTACCTCGATGCGCCCGCGCCTCTCGGCCCTGTTGAAATATGGCAGAAGCTCGACCGAAACGTTATTGCTGTTGGCTGAATTAACCCGCACGTTCATCCCGGTTCCCGTAACCCGCTCCTCAATGGTACTCACCAGAACCGACCCGCGCCACACCGGCACCACCACCGCCCAGTATATCCTCTTCTCCTCCACCGCCTGCATGCTCGCACTGCTTCCCGGCATGAGGACCATGAACTGTTTTGTCGTTTTGGAATGGGTATAGCTTTTTGATGAACGCTTGAAGCCGTTGAAGAATCCGTCCTTCAGGGCAAAAACCTCGCTCCCGTTGCGGCCGCCAAGATGTCCCGTCTTTACCGAGATATTATTATCCTTATAACCCACGGCAAACCGGGTCAGGTCAACCTGCCCCTCCTCCGCTTCGATACGCGTGATGTTTATCCGCACATTCCCCTTCGGCACAGGCGCGCTCTTGAGCCGCTCCAGCTCGCGCATGGTGGCGTCAATCGAATCCTCTTCGCCGGTCCCGCCTTTTGAAAATCCAACATAGCCCCCGGTCTCGTAATCATCATCGCAGCCGCAGAAAAGGCACGCCTGCAAAACCAGCATCACGCAAAGTAAAACAGAGCCCGCCTTTTTCATCTTTCTCTCCTCATTAACTTTCGCGTTCGCGTATTCTCTGGTACGTGTGTCTTACCTCTTTTTCTTGCCCGTCTTTTCGTTTACGTGCTTTATAAACATGAAGGTAAAGCATCCGAAAAGTACTGACATTATACAGAATAATACGACCCAGAAGACTGTTCCCGTTCCCACAATTCTCGAATCGTAAATATCTCCGCCGATATATTCGACCGTGATGTTCTGGCCCCTGCTGTACTGGCCAATATCATTATCACTTACGATTATCGAGCCAGCAACACGCTTGCCGGAGTTTTCGTTTTTGAATCCATACCAGACCGTATAGCTGACCAGACGCCCGTATTTATCGTGGTTTTCCGTAATCTTGTCGATTTTTGTCTCGTCCGTTTTTCCACCGGTCTTGTACCTGATTTCCTGACACGACTGGAAACCTGAGATACAAAACAGAATGAAAATAAAGATCACCCCCTTGAAACTATCCATCCCGGAATTTTCAGCCATCCCGCCTTCCCTTTGATATGAAATATGAAAATGAATCCTGCCTGCAGATATTATAAATATTAACCACGTCCCCTTCGACAAAAAAAAGCCCCCCGCATCTGCGAAGGGCTTTGTGATTCATCTGTAACGCCGGGGGCTTTTATTCCTCTTCGCTCCCCGCGTCGTAGGTTTCGGCGGAGGCGGACTTGTCGTCGTTGTCTTCCGAGTCGGAGTAGTTCACTCCTTCGGAATCGCCGTTCTCCGAATCCTCATCTTCGTCCTTGTCGCTTACCACCTTCGCCACCGCCACGACCGAGTCTTCATCCTTGAGCCTGATCACCTTGACTCCCTGGGTGGCGCGGCCGATTACGCGGATGCCGTTTACCGAGGTGCGGACAACCATGCCCTCGTGGGTGATAACCATGACGTCGTCCATCTCGTCCACCGTCATGCAGTTCACAACCTTGCCGGTCTTCTCCGTCACCTTCATGTTTACCACGCCCTTGGCGCCGCGCTTGGTGAGGCGGTAATCCTCAAAACTGCTGCGCTTGCCCATGCCGTTCTCGGAGATGGTAAGGACGGTGCAGTTGGGGCTGACGACCATGAGGCCCACGCATTCGTCGTCGTCCACCAGCTTCATTCCTCCCACGCCAGCCGCGGTGCGTCCCATGGGGCGGACATCGGATTCCTTGAAGCGGCAGGCCTGGCCATTCTTCGAGGCGAGCATGATCTCGTCCTCGCCGGTGGTCATCTCCACGCCCATCAGCTCATCGCCATCCTTGATGTTGAGAGCCTTGATACCGCCCTTCATGGGACGGCTGAAGGCACTGAGTATGGTCTTCTTGATTACGCCCTGCTTGGTAGCCATGATGATGTAATGGCTGTCGTCAAATTCGCGAACCGCGAGGAGCGCCGAAATGTTTTCTTCGGGCTTGAGTTGGAGAAGATTGGCAATCGACCTTCCCTTCGCCGCCCGTCCCATCTCGGGCACGTCGTAAATCTTGAGCCAGTGCACCTGGCCGAGATTTGAGAAGAAGAGAATGTAATCATGGGTCGAGCCGATGAAGAGGTGCTCGATAAAGTCACCGTCCTTCATGTTGCCCATGCCGGTCACGCCCTTGCCGCCCCTGCCCTGCTTGCGGTAGCTGTCAATCGACATGCGCTTGATATAACCTTCGTGGCTGACCACGACTACCATCTCCTCCTCGGCGATCAGGTCTTCAACTGTGATATCCTCGGCGGCGGCCACAATCTCGGAGCGGCGATCGTCGCCGTAACGGTCGATCAGCTCATAGCAGTCTTCGCGGATGATATCGAGAACCAGCGCGCGGTCGGCGAGAATGGCTTTGTAATCCGCAATCTTGATCTGGAGCTCGGCGTATTCTTCCTCGATCTCCTTGCGCTGCAGGCCGGTAAGCCTTGCAAGGCGCATATCGAGAATCGCCTGCGCCTGAACGTGGCTTAGCGCGAACTCACTCATAAGTTTGTCACGGGCTTCGCTTACTTCCTGCGACCCGCGGATAATCTCAATCACGCGGTCGATATTATCCAGCGCCTTGAGCAGACCTTCAAGAATATGGGCGCGCGCTTCTGCCTTGTTCAAGAGGAAGAGAGTACGGCGGCGGATAACGTCGATCCGGTGGTCGCGGTAGTGTTCGAGTATTTCCTTGATGTTGAGTGTTTCCGGACGGCCGTTTACTAGAGCAATAGTATTTACACTGAAGGTACTCTGGAGCGGCGTGCGCTTGTAAAGCTGGTTGAGAACAACGTTCGGGTCCTCGTTCTGCTTCACCTCGATTGAAATCTTGATACCGTTACGGTTGGAGTAGTCATGGATATTCGAGATGCCGTCGATCTGCCCTTCCTTGACCAGGCTTGCGATCTTGGTGATGATGGTCGCCTTGTTGGTCATGTAGGGAATTTCGGTGACAATGACGCACTGCCTCTTGCCATTTTTGTGGCTCTCGATATGGCAGCGCGCGCGGGTTATGATCGAGCCTTTGCCGGTGGTGAAAGCTTTGTAAATTCCGTCGCGCCCACAGATAAGGCCGCCGGTCGGGAAGTCCGGGCCCTTGATGTGGTCCTTGATCAGTTCCTTGATGGAGATGTCGGGATTGTCAAGAAGGGCGATAATTCCGTTACAGACCTCCTTGAGATTGTGGGGCGGAATATTGGTCGCCATGCCGACGGCAATACCGGTCGCGCCGTTAAGGAGCAAGTTCGGAATTTTGCCGGGCAGGATGCTCGGCTCCTGCGTGGTGCCGTCATAGTTATCCTGAAAATCAACCGTGTCCTTCTCGATATCGAGAAGAAGCTCGTCGGTGATTCTCTGCATGCGACATTCGGTATAACGCTGTGCCGCCGCGGGGTCGCCGTCGATCGAGCCGAAATTACCCTGGCCGTCCACAAGCTGGTAGCGCATGGAAAAGTCCTGCGCCATACGCACAAGCGTATCATACAGGGCCGCGTCGCCGTGGGGGTGGTAGTTACCCATGGTCTCACCCACAACCTTGGCGCATTTGCGGTGCTTCGAGCTATGCCGCAGCTTGAGGTCATTCATCGCCGTGATGATTCGGCGCTGCACCGGCTTGAGGCCGTCGCGCACGTCCGGAATGGCGCGGGAGACGATGACGCTCATGGAGTATGTAAGGTAGCTGTTTTTAAGTTCGTCTTCGATAGGCCAGTCGATTATTCCCCGGCCCAACGTTGCTTGCTGATTATCTTCTGACATTTACTGATCAACTCCTCTATTATTGCCGCGGCCTTTATTCCCCGCCGTGCGGCTGAAGCTTTTTTATTAAACGTCCAACTGCGCGTCGAGGGCGTATTTCTCGATAAACTTCCTGCGTGGCTCCACAACCTCTCCCATGAGAAGGGTAAAGAGCTGGTCCGCTTTCATCGCGTCCTCGATGGTCACGCGCAGAAGGGTGCGCTTCTCCGCGTCCATCGTGGTTTCCCAGAGCTGCTCCGGGTCCATTTCGCCCAGACCTTTGTAACGGGAAATTTCGAGGCCTTTTTCGCCAATTGCGCGGGTTCCTTCATAAATATCCGCAAGGCTTTTGTAGGCATCCTCGCCATCGGAGGTGACAAGGTAAAATCTGCTCGGTTCGGCCGGGTCTTCCGGATCGAGAAAGTCCTTTATGGTGAAACCTATCTCGTTAAGGTTGGCGCATACTTTCGCAAGCTCGGGCGAGAAAACAAATTCGCTGCAGACTAGAGTGTTCTCGTCGATATCGGCGGAGCTCAAAGTGATATCCTCTTCCGCAATTTCTATCGACTTGCCTTCATCTTCACGCTGCTTTACAAATTCCTTGAGCTCGCTCTCATTGCCGAAGAAATGAACCTCTTCATTAATTACGCCGCGATATTTCGGGAAGAGGCCTTTCTCGTTCCTGATTTCAATAAACTCTTCAAGGGTCATGCCGCGGCGGTGAATTACCTTCACCAGTTCGGAGACCCTCTTGATAAGCTTGAGCAACTTGTCGAATTCGTCGCCTTCGATTTTCTTCGATGAGCCGTTATTGCGATATTCAAGCGAGGTGCCGTCCATACCGAGCTTGAGCAGGGTCTTGGACATCTCGTCCTCATTGAGAATATATTCCACCTTCTTGCCACGGGATACGCGGTAAAGGGGAGGACAGGCGATAAAGAGGTGGCCCTTTTCGATAATCTCGATCATGTGGCGGAAGAAGAAGGTCAGGATCAATGTTCTGATATGGCTTCCGTCCACGTCCGCGTCGGACATGATAACGATCTTTCCGTAACGGAGCTTTTCGATATCGAAATCCTCGGCGCCGATGCCGGTTCCGAGAGCGGTGATGATTGCCGAAATTTCGGTGTGGCTCAACATCTTGTCGAGTCGGTGTTTCTCGACGTTGAGAATCTTACCCTTGAGGGGGAGGATAGCCTGCGTGCGGTTGTCGCGGCCCATCTTGGCCGAACCGCCCGCAGAGTCTCCTTCGACAAGGTAGAGTTCTGTCGACTCGCGGTCGCGCGAGATACAGTCGGCAAGCTTACCCGGCATGCCGCCGCCGGAGAGGGCTGATTTTCTACGCGCGAGGTCGCGCGCCTTGCGGGCCGCTTTGCGGGCCGCCGCCGCGTCGATCGCTTTGGTGCAGATCTTCTTGGCCACGCCCGGATTTTCTTCAAAGTAATTTCCGAGGTGGATATTCATGGCCTGTTCGACAATACCGGTCACTTCGCGGTTGCCGAGCTTGGTCTTGGTCTGCCCTTCAAACTGCGGGTCAGAGATGCGGACGCTGATAACAGCGGAGAGTCCTTCGCGGGTATCATCGCCAGTAATGTTCTCGTCTTTCTCCTTGAGCACATTATTTTTGCGCGCCCAGTTATTGAGGGTTCGGGTGAGGCCGGAACGGAAGCCGGACATGTGGGTTCCGCCTTCGTGGGTATTGATATTGTTCGCGAAGCTGAAAATGGTTTCGTTGTAGCCATCGTTATACTGCATCGCGATCTCGACCTCGAAGTTGGTTTCTTCATCGCGATGGTCGAGATAGATTACATCCTTCTGTACAATAGTCTTGTTCTCGTTCAGGTGCTCAACATAACTCTTGATGCCGCCCTCGTAGCAGAATATCTCCTTGCACTCGGCTTCGGTGCGCATGTCTTCAACTTCAATCTCGATCCCTTTATTAAGGAAAGCGAGTTCGCGCATGCGGGTGGCGATGGTTTCATAACGGTATTCGGTTATCTCGAAAATTTCCGGGTCAGGCATCCAGGTAATCCTGGTGCCGCGCAGTTTGGTCTTGCCGCGTTCTTCAACTTCCGTAACCGGGGTGCCGCGCTCGAAACGCTGGAAGTAAATCTTTCCGTCCCGGTAAACCTCGGCTTCCAGCCATTCGGAGAGAGCGTTCACGCAGCTTACGCCCACGCCGTGAAGACCGCCGGATACTTTATAAGCGTCGTGGTCGAACTTACCGCCGGCGTGAAGAACAGTCATAACAACCGTAAGAGCTGACATCTGCTTGTCGGCGTGCCAGTCGACGGGAATGCCCTGCCCGTTGTCGATAACCGTTACAGAGCCGTCGCCGTTTACGTGTACGATAATCTTTTCGCAGCGGCCAGCCATAGCTTCGTCAACCGCGTTGTCGACTACTTCCCAGACAAGATGGTGAAGGCCGCGCACGGTGGTGTCGCCGATATACATGGCCGGACGTTTACGCACGGCTTCAAGGCCTTCAAGCACCTTGATCGAACTGGCGTCATATTTGACGTCGTTTTTCGTATTGGAGGATTTTTCTTCCTGCTCGATTACTTCATCAGACATGTATTTTTATTTCTCCTAACGGAATTCAAAACCACCGGAAATAATCAGAATCCCTCTGTGCCTGTGCCCGATTGTTTTTATAAGGCAGAACGATAAACGCGGATTGTGGTTATTCCCTTGTCCCCAGTTTAAATTTAATGTCTCTCAAAGGCGTCTTGCCAAGTTCCTTGTTCATGCTCTGTATAAGCTCGGCCTTGAAAAAATTCTCAAGCTCATGCTTGAGGGCGTTGCTGAAAACTTCTATGGTCAGAATCCCCTTGGCGAAGGATACCGGCATGGTGTTTTCCGATATTTCAGGACCTACGGTATTATACCAAATTTCCGAAAAATGTTGATGCTTTTTAACCCAATTCATCCCCGATTTTTTCAGGAATTTTTTGACTGATTCGGCAAACTTTTCAGGGTCTGGAAGGACGTTTCTGGTGACCCTGCTGAAATTGCTGTCCTTGCCAACCAGGGAAGAGCGCACCCTGGCGGCTTCTTTCTCTTTTCTCTCGACTACGGTTCTTTTACGCCAGACTTCGAGAGCCTCGAATTCCTCGTCGCTCATCCCTTCCGGATTGTTGCGCGGGAGGCCGGTCATGATTAACCGCGCGGCCTGATCGGCATTATTATATGGGTGAAATCCCCGATATCTAGCCGGGCCGGGCTCTCCGAATCGCGGAAACGAATGGTGATCTTTTCGTCAGAAACGGTCTTGAGTACATCGAGAAGGTATACAAAGTTGAAGCTTACGCTTATCCCCTCTCCGTCCACCTCGGCCGGGATCTCGGTGCGACCGTCGCCGCTCTCGCTTCCGGATGAATTGATAACAAGCTTGTCCGCCTCGGCGGAGATGCAGACAGAACGGGTCTCCTCGTTTGTGACCTGACCGCTCAGGCGCAGGGTCTTGATAAGAAGTTCGCGGTTTACGCTGACGCTCTTCTCAAGATCTTTCGGAATTACGTCTTTATATCTCGGGAATTGTCCATCAACCAGGCGCGCCATCATTGTGGCCGAGCTGGTCTGGGCAATAAGTTCATGGGCGGTAAGGAATATTTTTACCGTCTCCTCATTGTCTGCAAGACGGGCAAGACTGTTCATACCCTTGGTGATGACAATCGCTTCCACATTCTTTCCGCCGGTCCTGCTCTCTTTCTTCACCAAAGAGAGGCGGTGGGTGTCGGAAGAGACAAATTCCACGGCTTTCTTTTCAATATGAAGAAGAATACCGTTGAGGGCGTAGCGCGTGTCGCCTTTGGCGGTGGAGAACATGGTCTTGCTTACAGCGTCGACTATTGCCGCGCCTGACATCTCAATCACCCCTTCAGTCGGCATATCGCTGATCGCGGGGAAATCATCGCTGCTCTGGCCCACAAGATGGAACTTGCCGTTCTCGCTGGTTATTTCCGCCTTATCGTTTTCAATATTGAAATTGATGGTATTAGCCCAGTCGTCACGGACAAGACCGTTGAGCCTTGAACCGGGCAGCAGAACCGTATCCGGATCCTGCAGGCCGTCAACCTCCATCTCATAACGCATCCCGATCTCAAGGTCGGTAGCGGAAAGAGTAATGGTGCCGTTGTCGTTGCCCTTGATCTGGATATTCTGCAGAACCGGCTTCGCACTTCTGCTTGGCACAACATCCATCAGCAAACCAAGAACTTCACACAATTTAGATCTTGAGCAGGAAAAACGCATCTGGTCAACTCTCCCCGTCTATTAGATAATTAATTAGGTAATAATACTACTAATATGATACCAACAATTGTTAATCTGACTGGTTATATTAATATAAATCATTTCATAATAAAGATTTATATATTTATGGTGCTTGCTGTAAAGGTGCTTGTATATTATCGGAACCATGTTGATTAGGGGTTGATATGGTTCTTGCGCTTATCATCTCCCTGATCAATTGTGTTGAAAACATACCCAATATTCAACACTATAATAACATCATAACTTCAGCTTACAGACATTGAATTCAACAGGAATTCAACAACCCTATTTATTTACCGTCTTTCTGAAATCAGCAACCAGCGCGCGCAGGGTTGAATCATTCTTCATCTGTTCGCGAACCTTCTCTGCTCCATGCTTTACCGTGCTGTGGTCCCTGCCGCCGAAATGCCTGCCGATTTCTTCGAGGCTGGCGGAGGTCATGGTCTGGGCAAGGAACATCGCAACCTGTCGAGGAAAGGCGATCGAGCGCATGCGGGTTTTGCTTACCATATCTTCATGGGAGATTGAAAAATGGGCGCAGATAAACTTCTCGACCTGTTCGAGGGTAATTGTGCTCGACGGCCTTCTCGAAGAGGTTTTGAGCAGTTTCTGAACCAGGCTTATATCAATATTTTCATTAAGAAGAACAGCCCTGCTCCGGAGTGAATTCAGAAGCCCTTCAAGTTCACGGACCGGGCCGAATGTATTATTGGCGATAAATTCAATCGCATTTTCCGGAACCTCAAAGCCTGCCTGCTCTGATTTCGATTTTATAATGCTTTTGCGCATATTGGCGCTCGGGTTATCCATCTCCACCACCAGACCCCACTGCAACCTGCTTGCAAGCTCATTTGAGAGGAAAGGAATGGACGAGGGTTCGAGCAGGGAGGAGAAGACAAGCTGGGCGTTTTTATTATGAAGCTGGTTGAATATATTGATAAATTCCATCTGGCAGCTTTTATGCTCGGCAAAATGATGGAAATCGTCAATTATAAGGATATCGCTGGAGAGGATGGTGTCTCTGAATTTTGCAAGGTTATTGCACTCTACCGCGCGCATGAAATTGTGGAGATAATACTTTGCTGAGAGGAAGAGGATATTTTTATCAGGCGAGGTTTCCTGAATTTTATTGGCAATAGCATTAAGAATGTGGGTTTTTCCTATCCCGATCCCCGCATGTATAAAGAGGGGGTTATAAGTGCCGGGATTGACCGAAACCTCTTTTGCTGCGGCGATTGCAAGCTTGTTTGACCCGCCCACATAAAGGTTATCAAAATGAAGGGCCGAGTTCGGCTCCTGGCTTTTGAGAGAATAAGTGGAAAAGAGATCTATTTTTACAAAAGGCTTTTTCTCGGAATTGTGGTGTACAGCTTCCTGGAGAAGATTCTTGATATCTTCCGTAAAGAGGTCATTGAGGCTAGAATCGAGCAAAGAGAAGGTAATACTCTCGTCGTTGTGGCTGACTACTGAAAGACGGTTGAGCCAGGGGGAGAGGGGCTTGAATCTGGAAGATTCCGAGACCACAGATTTGAGTTTCAGAGAAACACCGGCATCGGGAAGATTTGATGACAAACCAACCTCCTTATATATATTAACCGGCAATGTTAAAACCGGGAAATAATCTTCAATACCCAGCCGCTTCCCGCTGAAAAAAAGTAGGAACAAAAAACAGATTGATTATAAATCGTTCCCGGGAAACAAAAGGGTGGTATCCACAGTTTATCCGCAATCAACTATAATCGAAAAATTCTATTAATATAGGCATATAAGTCAAAAGAAAAAAGTTTTAATAAAAAATAAATGTTTCACGTGAAACATATGCCTGCCCCGTAAATACCACCAATCCCATATGAGTATTGGTTCCTCTAGGAGATATATATTCCATGGGGGCGGTATCCGGATAATGCCTGTTTCCCGCAAAGTATGCTTTCCCGGAAATAGCTACCTCAATGTTTCACGTGAAACATTAAATCAGAAAAAAATATAAAAGTTGGTTATGTTCTGGTTTATGGTGGCGTAGAAAGAGGTAATAACCTGATCTTTTTTACCATTAAATCTTTTTATTATTGAAATAATGGATTTATAAGTTAAATACTGTAATTTCCACAAGTTATACACATGTTGATAGATGGATAACTCAATGAAAATTAAACCACAATCCAAAGCCTCCTTAATCCTCTTCTTTGCCTTCATATCAATGGTTGTAAGTAACATGGCTGTTGGTGGTGAGGAAGGAAAGAAAAGGGAGAGGGGAAATAAACCCGCCAAAGCTTCCGGCATTAAAGACTCGGATCAGGTCAAGGCTCAGGATGTAGTTACCGAAGAAAACGGTAATATACCAACCGAAAGCCCTGAGCTTGGGGATACCACAGTATCGGATGACAACTATACCAAGCTGATAGAATCCATCAGCATGGACAAGGAAGAGGAAAAGGAGATTGTCTTCCATAACTGCCGTAACGTAAGTTCGACCAATCTCAAAGATATCCTTAATGACTTCATAACCGCCAAAGGCAGGGTGGCGGCGAGTGAAGAGTCTGACATAGTAATTATATCGGACGTCAAATCTAATATTGATAACCTTAAAAAGATCGCAGATACTGTAGATACCAGGGTTCCACAAATTCTTGTAAGCGCCCAGATTGTAGAGGTAACCCTCGATAACGATTTCGAGAAAGAGGTCAACCTTTCCTTTGTCCACACCGGAAACCAGTCGTTTATCAAGGAAATAACCTCGGTTCTCACCACCCCCGGCGCCAGCCCAACCATCGGCGAGGGTAGTAATATAAGCTTCCGCCCTTATGTCAAAAACTACGAGAACGGCAAGCGCAATGAGCTCTCCTCCTTCTTCCGCTACCTCGAAACCAAGGGCAAGGCCAAAATATTATCGGCCCCCAACCTTATTCTGCGCCGCGGGACAGAAGGCAGCATTATTACGGGCGAAGAAGTGCCGATCCAGCAGCAGACAGTCGTCTCCGGCTCACTCAGCACCTCCACCGTGTTCAAGGAAGTCGGCATCCGCATGAAGGTCACCCCCACCATGATCTCTCCCGACTCGGTAAGGATCAAGGTCAACCCGGAAGTATCGACAGTAACCGGTTACTCCTCTTCCGGCGAAGGCGGGGTTGAAAACCCGATCATTGCCGTCCGCAAGGCGACGACCGAACTGGAAGTCAAGGACGGGCAGCTGATCTCGATCGGCGGGCTTTTGAGAAATGAAGAGCGTGAGGTCAAGAAGCGGGTTCCGGTGGCGAGCGATATTCCAATTGTTGGTGAACTCTTCAACGCAAGGCGCACCGAGACGGTAAAAACCCAGCTTGTGATCTTCCTCCATATCAAGATTCTCAATGAAGGCGAGAAGGGGGGAGTAAACATTTTCCACCCCATGGACTTCCCTGATACCGTAAACCAGGAAGTTGAGAAAATACAGAAAGATATGCAGGAAAACAAGAAGCAGGTTCTCATGGATTTCGAGGAACCAAAGAAAGACGCTGATAAATAAGCTCTATTCTTAAAGACAACCAATTAAAAACAGGCAACCCGCAAAAGGCTGCCTGTTTTTTTGTAAGTATATGTTTTATATAGTTTTATTTGAATTCGCGTGGGTGGCGGGCTTTGAGGAGTTCTATCTTGTCCTCACGCCCCGATGCCTTAAGCCTCTCCACATACTTTTTCAGCGCGCCCCGGGCATGGAAGGGGCCGCCTTCATCAAGAACAATTCGCATGGGGTCGGTAACCCTTCCGCTCGGCATGGTTGACATCATATTATCATGCCAGTTCATCAGCCGCCATGCACCTTCGCGGCAGAGCTCGGGCTTGCTTTCGGCGAGGTTGAACTGCTCAAACGGATCGTCCTTGAGGTTGTAAACCTGCTCTTCGTCGAAGAGGTGGAACCCGTCGTGATAGGTGCGGATGTAAAGGTAATCATCCCACCTGACCGAACGCTGGCAGACGTGGCAGCACTGAGAGATAATCAGCTGCTCATGTCCGCAGTCTTTCTGCTCGAGGAGGGCGGGGGCGAAGCTGGAACCATCCCAGTAATCCTTTTTCGGACGGTCAAGCATATCGGCATAGGTCGGGCAGATATCGGTATTATAATGGAGACCCTCGTCGGCGGTGCCTGCCTTGACCCTGCCGGGCCAGCGTATAATCATGGGGATGCGGCAGGTAATATTATCAGCCGTGCCGTGTTCGCCGTAAATGCCGAGCTCTCCCATATTCTCGCCGTGATCTGAGCTGACCATGATTACCAGGTCATCCAGAACGCCTTTCTTGTCGAGGGCGTCGAGAAGCTGGCCGATATGGCCGTCCATGTAACGGATGCCGCAGTCGTAACCGTCGATCATGGTGCGGAAGCCATCAAGCCCCTTGGCCTCGCCGGGGTGGCGCGGGAAAGCGGGGCTGGTGCTGTTGTCATACATGGCAATATCCTGGGCCGAGTGGGGGCCGGCTTTCTGCCAGTGTTTAGCCGAGGTTTCTTCGGTCATCCAATCGGGCAGGGGATCGTCCTTGAAAGGATTGCCGAAGTCTTCGGGCGCGCGGTAAGGCGTGTGCGGATCCCAGTAATTGACGTGGAGATACCAGTTGTCGCAATCGGCGTTTTTGTCTATCCAGTCGAGAACGGTAGGGGTGACGTCTTCGGCCGATTCCATGCCGCCCTTGGCTGTGTCGTGTATTTCATGGAAGCCGGCATAATACCAGTAAGCAGAGTGGCGCTCGCCAAAACCGCCAATATAACAGGTGTGGAGTTTCGAGTCGCGCAGAATATTGATAAAGCTGCCGCCCGTGGCGAGGGAGTCGCGGAAGCTGCGCATGGTGCCGTCAGCCGGACGGTCAGCGCAGGTTCCACCGTGGTTGATAACTCCATTATGAATACCGAAGCGGCCGCTCATCATCGCAGCGCGGCTGGGAAGGCAGGGGGCGTCGGAGGTATAGAAATTATCAAACCTCATTCCTTCCGAAGCGATGCGGTCAATGTTGGGGCTGGTGTTGCGGTGGTAGCCGTAGCAGCCGAGGTGGTCAGGGCGCAGTGTGTCAAGGTCAAGGTAAAGAACTCTCATTGCAATAACTCCTTATAGTCTTATATAGTAATACTTTAGAAGATATTATCTTCTCGGATAATTAATTTCAGGTGAGGGCTGAGATATCCCTGTTCGAGAGGCGGGAGGCGGTTTCCATAACCGCTTCCATAATTTCCCCAGACTTATCAACCCCGCCGGGAACGAAATATTCAGCAACTGCCACAACCCCCACAGGCATATCATTCTCAAAAACAATGGCCGCGCTGCGACGCACGCCGTTATCATTCAGAATCTCATCGGCGAGGCATTTCTGTTCCCGGGCGAGGGCAACCTTCGCTTTCGCCTCGGCTGCACTGAGTTTTGCCCTGACTCCGTTATTCTTGAAGAAATTGAAACCGCTGAAGGAAGAGACTTTCTCTTTCAACCACGCAAGCCCCAGAGCGGCCACAGAATCAAGCTCCTCATTCCAAAAGCGGATAAAGCCGATTTTGGCGCGGACGTGGACAATGCTCTCGGGAGATTCAACCTGTCGCACCAGCATGAGCCCCGCATCGCCGGGAATATACCACTCCGAGCTATGGCCGGTATTTTTCGCAAGCCGGGCAAGCTCGTTGTCGAGGATCTGCTGTAGGTTGTGGTTCTTGTTGAGGGGGAGCATGGCTACGGAGCAGCTGTATTTCTTGCTGACCGGGTTGCGGCTGACCGTATTCAGTTCAACGAGGGTTTCCATAATGCGTGTTAGGGAAGATTTTGGATAACCCGTGGTGCGCGAGATATCCTCAAGCGACATGGGCGGGTTGTCCTGCATGATTCTCAAGATTGTAATCCCTCTTGCAAGGGCGGGCGCAGAGTGGTCCACAAGGGGCCTCCATCCATATTCCATATATAGAACATAATCCTTATACGGGATATTGTACTTCACATAACTTCCCATGCAAGGGGCTTGTGCAGATTTTTTGTTATAGTTGATATATTACGCTGATTTTCCCGCCTCTGCGGGGCTTGGCGAAGCATGAGCGGAATCTGCGGTAACAACGAGATAATCATCGATCGGCCTTATTGAAGCTTGCATATAATAGGCTGGTTAATAAGATATTTATAATTGAAAGGCCCATTCAACTCTTCAGAATGGGATCAGTATAATGAAGATACTTTTCATTCGTCCGCCCCGTTCGCAAAATGGTCCTCCCGGCCAGGCGCTAGGCCTACTCGACCTTGGCGCGTGTCTGGAACGCGATGGCCATCATGTCCGCATCCTCGACCTTATCCAAAAACCTGAAATAACAATCAGGGAATTTATCCGCACCGAGATGGACGGCGTCCCCGATGTTGTCGGCTTCAGTTGCCTCACCGTAAACGCGGCGGAATCTAAAAAACTCGCTGATGAAGCTCGGGCTCTGGGGGTTAAGACAATTATCGCGGGCGGCATCCATTATTCCGTCTATCCCGAAAAAGCTCTCGAATATGCGGACTATGTTTTTCTCGGCGAGGCCGAGATATCTCTTGCCAATGCGATGCGTGACGGATTTCCCGAAGAGAAGATCATACCCTCCATCCACCTTGATAATCTCGACGACATTCCGGAGCCTTCCGACATTCTGCTGAAAGATGTTTACGAACCGTTGACAGATGGGATGGCGATGGTGATGACGAGCAGGGGCTGCCCTTTTTCGTGCAGTTTCTGTCTCGATTCGAAATACCGTTCAAGAAAAATCAGGCGTTACTCCCCCGCCAGAATAGCGCAGAAACTTCATCGTCTGAACGATCTCTTTCATCCACGCCTGATTTTTATCGTGGACGATATTTTCACGACCGACCGGGAAGGGGTTATCAAATGCTGCGACGAGATAGATCGTCTCGGCAAGCTTCCGCCCATGAGTTTTCATCATCACGTAAAATTCGGCGACGTTGCGCTCTTCAAAAGAATGCGGCGGAGCGGATTTTTCTCAAGCGGCGTGGGGATGGAATCGGGCAACGACCAGATTCTGAAAGCGACGGGAAAATCGATAACCACCGATGATATCCGTAAAAGCGTGAGAGAACTCAAGAAAGCCCGCATCGAGGTTCTCGGTTTTTTCCTCCTCGGCCTGCCGGGAGAGACAAAAGAAACCCTGCGCGAAACGCTGAACTTTGCCAAAGAACTCAACGTCAGGTGCAGTTTCCATTTCGCCATTCCCTATCCGGGTAGCCGTTTGCATGAACAGGCGCAGGAACTCGGAAGCCTCACGACCGACAACTTCGCTTTCTATTCGATAGAATCCCCGATCTTCATTCCCGAAGGAACGACCGAAGAAGAATTGCTGGCGATGATGGAAGAGGCGAGGAAGGTTGAGAGATGTCTTCGGAAAAGGCAGCAGAGGAAAATCGCTTTCTACCGTTTCATCAACCCGCTGGTAAGGCTTTATAAAAAACTGCGTGGCCGTTGAATCATCCCACCATTACAGTAACCTATCCCTGATAATTATGACTAATGGAGAAAAACATGAACATCCTTGAACTGCCCGAAGCCAAAGACTTTTTCAGCGGCATTCTGAAACTTGAAAAATGCGAAACTGGCTGGATGACGCAGCGTTTTACGGAAAAGCAATTGGAATATTATTCAAACCGCAGTGAAGGGGCAATGATCCGCGCCAGATGCTCGGCCGGGGTGATACTGCAGATACAAACCGATTCGCCGTGGCTGGATCTGGAGTTTGAATCTCTGGGAGGAGCCAGAAAATATCTCGGCATCGACATCGAGGTCGACGGGAAGGTAATAAAGTCATTCCGGGAGGATGAGTTTGAAGGAACCTTTTCTGAAGGGCCACAGGATTTAGGATCCTGTGGTGATAAGAGCAGCCGGAAGGTAAAGGTCTACTTTACCTACGCCATGATAACACGACTGAAGCGGATCGAGATCGCGGACGGGTCGGAGTATGCGCCAGTTTCGAAACCGGACAAAAAACTCCTCTGTCTCGGCGATTCCATCACCCAGGGCATGAGCACCATAAGCCCGCTCTCGGCCTATACCACCCAGCTCGGCCGCCTGCTCGGGGCGGAGATGCTTAATCAGGGGGTGGGCGGCCATGTATTTGATGCCGACTCTCTCGACCAGATTGAAAATTACCGACCTGATTATATTACCGTCGCCTACGGCACAAACGACTGGAAGAAGGGGCTTACCCGGAAAGAGATCAGGGCGAATGTGGAAGCTTATCTCGAAAAGCTCCAGACAATTTACGCCGGTTCGCCGGTCTGGATCATAAGCCCGATCTGGAGAAGCATAGGTAATGAGGCTATGGGGGAGGAGGGGATGAAGCTTGACGAATTCAGCGCTGTCATCCGTGAGACAGCCAATACCTTCGAGAACGTATCGGTCATCGACGGCCTGACCCTCGTGCCCCATCAGGAAATGTATTTCAAAGACGGAACCCATCCCGACGAACTCGGCTTTATGCACTACGCCGTCAACCTTTACAAGGCTATGGGGGTGTAAGGGCGGGTATTCAAAGAGAATTAAAGAAAGGGGGATGGTTTGCCGTCCCCTTTTGCTATGGACTGAATCAATCCAGCACCTTGCGGCGGACGGTGACGGCGTTGAGTTTGCTCTCTATGAGCCGTACTCCGAGGCCGGGGGCGGAGGAGAGGGGGTGGCCGGTTCCGAAGTAGCCGCCCGGGCCGCCGCGGAAGGGATCGTTTTTGAGAAGCACCCGGGGGAAACCGTATTCGACATGCGCGAATTTCGCCGTGCCGAGGCAGGCCCGCCCGGCTGCGGCGAGGCAGGAGGTCTCGCCTACCAGCACGCCGAGGTGGAGGCGTACAAAATTATCGCGCGCAAGCCTGATCATCTCCAGCATTCCCGAAAAACCGCCGACCTTCGCAAGCCTTACATTCCAGATTTTAGATGCTCCCGCTTCGGCAAGTTTCTCCGCATCCTGCCGGGTGCAGAGGGATTCGTCCGCCATCAGGGCAACGCCGGTCTCTTCCTGAATACGGGCAAGCTCGCTCGCCTCGATCTCGGCCGGGACAGGTTGCTCGACCGAACTGATGCGGTGTTCCTTGAAACGCTTGATCATGGAGATGGCCTGGGTAACATCCCACGCCGCGTTGGCGTCAACCCGGAGGTCGCGGTTGTAGCCGATTATTTTACGCACCGTGGCAAGGCGGTTGTGGTCGTTATTCTCACCGACCTTGAGCTTGAAATGTTTGAAGCCGAGCCATTTGAAAATATGGGCAAGCCTGCGCGCGCTCCTGACCGAGCCGCCGGTGATGACGGCCGAGAGGTCGGCCTGCGCGGGGGGCTGGCCGAACATGCTGTTGCCGGGGCGGTTAGTGGCGCGGCACCATGCGTCGAAAGCGGCGATGTCGAGTCCGGCGTATGAACCGGTGCGGCGGGCGTGGTCGGCTTCGTCGTAAATGGGGCGGATGGTGTTGAAATAATCGCGGGTCGTGCCGGGGCGCATGATCCACGCGCCGGCGGGGGTGTCGTCTTTCTTATATTTCTCGTTAAAGAAATTGCTCGCCGGGTTGCGGGCTTCGAAAGAGAGCTCGCGGAGCTTTGGCCACCACAGCAGCTCAAGATCGTCCCAGGCAGAGGCGACGGTTTCGCCAGTCAGGTACGGCCGGGGCAGAATCTCGCCATAGCCGATGTGTCCGGTGCTGGTGTGGAGGATTACAATAATATTGTTCGCCTCGCGCCGTTCGGCGAGGTTGTGTTTGAAAGAAAACCGGAAAGGTATTTTTACTTCAACAAGTTCGCACCTGGTGAATTTGAGTATTTTCATGCCGGGTTATTGTTTATCCTTCGCCTGCGGCGCAGCCAACAGTTTGAGCAAAGCTTCAGCTTCCGGATTTGCCCCATAAGTTTTGATATACCACTCCAGCTCGCCTTTTGCGTAATCTTTGGCGCCCGGAAAATCGAGCTCGATCCACGCGCGGATTTTCGCCATCTCCGCCTTTTTCCAATCGTCCCCTTCCCGCCCCTCGCGGCGCGACATGGCCCAGTAATACAGAACCTGATACCATTCTTTTTTCATCATCGCGTCATTTGCAAGTGCATGGTAAGTAAGGCGGCCGGAATCGGGCTTGGCCTTGAGATAGCCGAGAACTTCTGCAATGCCGTATTTGCTTATACCACGGGCATATTTGGCTTCATCACAGACACGGCATTTGGGATTGAAATAAAGGCCGTCGCAGTTGGAGTCGTATAAAGCCTGTTCAAGAAGGGTGTCCGGATTGATAGTCATAAAGGTAAAGCCGGGTTTGATGAGGGAGGAGTCGGTGAAGCAGGTCAGGAAGATATAGGTCTTGCCATTCTGCTCCTGCTCGACGTAAAGGTATTTCGGTTTGAAGTCCTGGGCCTTCACATTACCGTAGCCTTTTTCCTTGAGCGCCTGATTGAGGGATTCGATACCGAAGGCGGGGAGGAAGATCTGCTCGCCGTCCTTGAACCCCGACCACATCTCATCCATGGTGCCATCAATAACGGGTGGGACAATCTTGAGAGGCTTGACCTGATCCTTTTGCGTACCGTCCGGGTTCTGATATGACTGGTCGACCGGTGCGTTTTCGGTTCCGTCCATGATCTTCTGGTAATCCTCTTCCTGTATATTCTGCATCTCCTGCTGGAAATAATAGGCAATGAAAACGCAAAGGAGAAAGACAAGAACAAGGCAGCCTTTGAGTACGCGCATTATCTCTCTCCCGTAAAAATCATATGCCCGCAATTCATACGAATCTATTTTTACAGGTCTGTATTTTCAAGGCAAAGAAAAAAGGGGGCGAAAGGAATTCCGCACAGGCCACAATCCCGGAACAATGGAAAAGAGGGGAGGCTTTTACTTTGCGGTAAGCATTCCCACGAGCTTGGTAGCCTTGACCCTCTCCTTGCCGACAGCAGCTTTTTCGGTGAAGGCCGCGCCCGAGCTCTTTTCGAGGCCGGGGCCCCAGAGAGCGAAGGGGACCGGGTCGGAAGAGTGGGTGCGGATCTCAATCGGCGTGGGGTGGTCGGGCAGGCAGAGAATACGGATATCGCCCGAGCGGTCCGCCTCTTCAAGGAGGGGGCCGAGGATATGGCGGTCGATATTCTCAAGAGCCTTGATCTTGTTTTCGAGGTCGCCGTTATGCCCGGCTTCATCGGGAGCTTCGACGTGAATGGCGACAAAGTCGCTGCGGGAGAGGCATTCAAGAGCAGCCTCGCCTTTGCCTTTATAATTGGTGTCGTAATATCCGGTCGCGCCGGGAACGTCGATCACTTCAAGCCCGGCGAGGACGGCAATGCCTTTGAGTAAGTCGACGGCGCTGATAAGTCCGCCCTTGATTCCGTAAAGCTCGGAGAATTTCCTGAGCGAAGGCATGACGCCACCGCCCCAGAGCCAGAGCTGGGTTACGGGATTCTTGCCCTCCGACACGCGACGGATGTTTTCTTCATACGCGGGCAGAAGCTCGCGGCTGCGCTTTTCAATCTCTTCGATAATCGCGGCGTGCCTGCCTTGGGGGTGGTGTTCGTCCACCGCCTTGCCGGTGATATCATGGGGCGGCGTGCGGCCGGGAATCTCGTCAGCCACACCGGAGATAATGCAGGCGTGGCGGTACTGGATACCAGGGTGGAGCTTGACCCCGCCGATGCCGAGATCTTTGGCAAGACGCGAGACGATAGCATGCGATTCCGGCGTGGTGATATGGCCGGCGGAATAATCTTTCATCATCCCGTCTTCGACAGTTACGGTATTGGCGCGGAAAACGGCTTCGCCTTCTTCGAGGGTAAGCCCCATACTTGCGGCTTCGAGAGGTGCGCGGCCGGTATAGACATCGGCCGGGTCGTATCCGAGGACGGAGAGGTTGGCCACGTCTGATCCAGGCTTCATTCCGGCGGGAACCGTTTCGGCAAGGCCGAGGCGGCCTTCCCGGGCGAGGCGGTTCATGTTGGGAATATCAGCCGCTTCGAGGGCGGTCTTGCCGTCGATTGCGGGGTGCGGCCTGTCGGCCGCGCCGTCGGGGATAAGAATGGCATACCTCAAAAAATTACTCCTCGATGCGCAGCGAGATGGGCTGGCCATGCATAAAGTCCATCTCCGAAATTTCGGCGAGGGCGGCAAGGATATCCCCTTCGCGCGCCACATGGGAAACCATGACTACGGTGACCGCTTCGTCGTCGCCCTCCTCCTCGTCGGGAAGTTCGAGCTGCATCATGGATGCGATGCTGACCTCGTGTTTGCCGAGGGCGGTGGTGATCAGGCCGAGAACGCCGGGGCGGTCGGCGAGGCTGAAGCGCAGATAATAACGGGTGCAGTAATCGTTGCTGTCAGCAAGTTCGTACTTGTTACTTTCATCAGGCGTCCATGCCGGGCTGGCCGCGCCCGCGAGGGAACGGGCAACCTGCACGATATCGGCGACCACCGCATTGGCTGTAGGCTCGCGACCCGCGCCGCGACCGTAATACATCGATTCCTTGACCACGTCGCCGTAAAGGGAGACAGCGTTCATGCTGCCGAGAACATTGGCGAGGGGGTGCTCCATGCTGAGCAATGCCGGATGAACCGAGAGGAAAAGTTTCTTCTCTTCCGGAACGGGGCGCGCCACGGCAAGAAGCTTGACCGTATAACCCATGGTCTGGGCGAAGTGGATGTCGATAAGGTCGATGCCTGTAATGCCCTGAATTTTCAGCTCGGGGAAATCAACCCAGGTTCCGAAAGCGAGAGCCGAGAGCAGGGCGAGCTTGTGGCCCGTGTCGATGCCCTCGACATCAAAGGTCGGGTCGGCTTCGGCATATCCCAGGCGCTGCGCTTCGGCGAGGCAGCTTTCGTAAGGCACGCCCTTGTCGATCATCTCGGTAAGGATGTAATTGCAGGTTCCGTTCATGATGCCGAGGAGGGACTCGATATTGCTTGCCACCAGTCCTTCGCGGAGGGCGATGATAATCGGGATGCCGCCAGCCACCGCCGCCTCGAAAGCGAGGGGGATCTGGTTTTTCTTGGCGATATCAAAGAGGGGCCTGCCCTTCTCGGCGAGGAGGGCTTTATTGGCGGTTACCACCGCCTTGCCGTTTTCAAGGGCTGACTTGACGATATCGTTGGCAATGCCCATTCCGCCCACCAGCTCGACCACGATATCAATATCCGGGTCTTCGGTGATTTTCCGGAAGTCGTCTACATACATATCTTCGCTGGCGCCGGCGGCAAGGACGGCTTCCTTGTTGAGGTCCGCAACCTTGGCGAGCTTGATCGATACTCCGCCGCGGCTCTCGAGGAGGTCGGCGCGGTTGATAAGTATGTCTATGGTACCGCCGCCGACAGTCCCGGCTCCGACAATACCCACGCGGCAAACAGCCTTGTTCATCTTATTCATGTCCTTTCGTGCAACTGATCCGCAAAGAGCGGTTAAAATACACCACGGTTTCTTCATGGGCCTGCGACGGGCATGAAGCAAATATCAGCAGGGATATATATACGAAACGAAGGTCAAATAAAACAGGCTTTTTCCGAGGTTTCGCACGCCTGCTTTAGGGCTTGGCGTTATTCGCTGAAAAGGTCCAGGAATTTCTCGGCCCTGTCCGCGCCGGAACCCTTTAAAATATCCAGAGCCGCGAGGAGTTTCGCAGTCCGCGGGTCGGCGAGGGCATCCGCCCCGCCATCGGCGCGCTCGATCCTGTCCAGCGTGGCCGCCGCTTCGAGAAGGTTACACCTGATGTCGAGGAAATACATATCCAGTAGCTCGGCGGCTTTCTTCGGAGCGGGAAGGCTTTTTTTATTTTCAGACATAACAGTTCCCCTTACATGAACCGGACAGCCGGAATCCTCTCAACATATTATCAGGAAAGCCTGAAAAAGAGAAGGAAATCGGCTTTTTATTATCCATAACCTTATATTCTTACGGGAGTTGCCTCCAAGAGCAACCCAAAAGGGAGAAAAAAGGGAAAAGTTATATTAAATGAAACCACCATGTTCGGCAGAAGCACCGCCTTTTAATTCTAAATATCATCATAATGAAACTGATATTTTATGTTTGACTATATTACTCCGAATTAGGTAGGCTTATATATATTCTGAAACCGGAGGTAGGCAAAATGTATTATCCGGTGAGCCTTTTCCAGCGTGATATACAACAATGAAATTTGAAAAGACAACGTGGCTTGATTCAGTCGATTCGACCAACACTTATCTTCGGGCGATGCTCGAGGCTGACCCTTCCATTCCTTCCGGTACTGTTATAGCAGCAAAAGAGCAGACAGCCGGGCGGGGGCAGTTCGGCCGGACATGGCTTGCAACCCCGGGACAGAACCTGACCTTTTCATTCCTTCTTAAAACAGAAGTCGATCTTGCGTGGGTGCCCTCATTGCCCATGGCGATTGCCCTTGCGGTGAGCGAGACCCTCTCGGCTTTCGGGGTGAACGCACAGGTGAAGTGGCCCAACGATGTTCTGGTAGGCAACCGGAAAATCTGCGGCATTCTGGTGGACAACATCTACTCGAAAAACCAGATTGTGCTGATCAGTGGGATCGGGCTGAATGTAAACATGCCTGAGGAAGAGGCGGAGAAGATTGACCGCCCCGCAACCTCAATCCTGATCGAGACCGGCGTGACGCAACAGGTGGAGGTTGTGCTTGATGCCCTTCTCAAACGCCTTCCGTCCTGGATCGGGCGTTGGAGCGAAGGGGGCTTTCCTGAAATCAAGAAAGACTGGATCGCCTGCGCCGCCGGGCTCGGACACAGGGCGATAGTCCGCCAGCGCCTGAGAAAACTCGAGGGTATTCTCGAAGATTTCGGCGAGAACGGCGAACTGATCCTCAAAGAGGAAAACGGCCAGCGGCGCATGGTCTGGACCGGTGACCTCGAGACCAACGGCTCGGTTGCATAAAAACCGGGATAAGGCTATCTCCCGAATAACCCGAATATCCTGAATACCTCAGCCATTTCAATAAACACCTATACACGAAAGGCACAAATAAGGATTATAATTCCTTTAAGGAATTTATTTATTTGACCTGTGCCGAATAAGGTGCATATATAAATACAGAGGGAATCCTCGCAGCTTGGGAGGTATTGTAACAAGTGGGAAATGAAAACACAGAGAGAAGGAAAAGCGTAATGGGCGAGACGCTCCCCCTGAAGGAGGCGTTGCCGGATCTTCTCAGCATCCAGCTTCTGGCTTCGGATGTTTATGCCACCTTTTTCAAATGTGCCGAAGGCGAGGAGAAGGAGGTCTGGGCAAATATGCTGCAGCAGGAGTTGGGGCATGTGAAGTTTGTGGCCATGATGATGGAGGAGAAGAACGTTCCCGACATCGTACTGCCGGTGGTGAAGACCGAGGTTTTCCGCGACCTCTGCCTCCGCGCCCGCACTTACGCAACCGAATCGGCTTTCGAGCGTACCCTCTGGGCCCTTCGTCTTGAACACGCGCAGATCGACTTCGGGGTCGAGGCCCTCGCGGTCCGTAGCATCGGTGACGCCCCGAATACACCCGTTTATCCGGGGCCGGTGGAGAGCCATTACGCCGATCTTCTCAAGTGGGCGGCAAGATACCGCGGCGCCCGCGAGATCTCGGTTCAGATTGCCAGAATCGAAGAGCACCTTCCGCACAAGAACTGAGAGCGGGAAACAGGGATGATAAATTAAAACCCCGGCTTTAAGGGCCGGGGTTTTTCATACTTTCAAAAAAGTACGGGGCGCATCAACTCTCGCCTTCCAGAACAAGGGCGGCCTTGGCGAAATATTCGTCGCAGAGCATACCGAGGTGGGAGTCGATAAGGCCGGAGGAGGATTTTCTGATGGTATTGAACTCAAGAAGATAATCCCGCGCCTTCTTCTCCGATTCGAGCCGCTTGGCCAGAGCGACAGCGAGGAAATATGTATAGAGGAACTGGGCGCCGCTGAAAGAGCCGATGTTCTGCTTCACGATATCGTAAGCCCGGCCGAGATAAATCTTCTCCGTATCGACGGTGCGGTAGCGACGCTGGATCTGGGCGAGTTTTAGGTTGTAGATTATCAGGCGGAAACCCCAGCTCGAGAACATTGCCCGGTCGCTTTCATAAAAAGTACGGGCTGTCATGAGGGCGAGTTCATAACTCACCATGGCTTCGCGCACGCCGCGTTCGTGGGAGAAAAGAAGTTCCTGATCCGGCAGGGTGGCAACAAGGGCCTTTCGCACGTCGAGGCCGAAAGCCAGCATCTCTTTCACGCTTTTCCGGATGGTGAAAAAGCCGGTGGTTTTGGAGCGGTTGGCACCGGGTAAAAAGTTCTCCGGCGAATTGGTTGCAAAACAGCACTCCGGGCAGACATGAACCTCTTGCAGCGTATAGTCGATCGGGGCGTATCCGTTCTGCCCCCTTTCATAAACAGTTATGCCGAACTCGTCGCGCCCAAAAACCTGCGCACCCTTTTTCAGGAAGAAGAGGGGGAAAGCCTCCTTGCAGTCATGGGCGGGGCAGAAAACATTACGGACGAAAAGGGGCTGCTTGCCCTCTGGCAGGCTTTCCGGAAGAGAGACCGCAGGCTCGATCTCTTTGGTGGCATCGTCCTGCTTTGGGTCTTCAGGCTTGCGGTTGAACATGGTCTCGATAATTTCGGCCGGCCGGTCCATGACGATGGTGGCGGAATTGAAGAGGCCAGTCTCGTCGGTATCCATGACCGAACCGCTGTTCATTTTATTATAAAGCTGGTCATAGCTGTTCTCGAGATCGGCGATTCTCCGGTTGGCCTTCTCGAGACGGCGGGCCAGAGTGCGCATCAGCATGGTGGGGAATTCGGGAATTTTTTTGGTGATAAGGTTGACCTCGGCGCGGGGGATTACAATAAGCTCCGCCTCGGTTGTGGTAGCGACGGTTGTGGTATGGGGGGAATTCAGGATCAGTGCCATCTCGCCAAGGATGGAGCCCGGCTCGGTTACATCGCCCACAAGGAAACCGTCTTTCGAGACTTCCAGCGTGCCGCTGATAAGGATGCTGATATTACCGTCATGGCCGCCCTGATTATAAACGTGTTTACCCTTCGGAAAAACTTTCCGGAAAGGGATAAAGGCGGTATCTTCGTAAAAAGGCAGCGACATAAATTATCTCTGAAAAAACGAATTACCCGGAAGATATTTTATAGGGAGCGCCCATGGCAGGCAAGCCATAATCTTGCGGTTTGCGTGTAAGAACGCGGCAGCCGGTCAAACCGCTATATTTTCCTGTACGGAGGTATGTTACGCCATCGCGGTTTTCCGTTCGTGCTGAGTTTGTCGAAGTACTTGGCGGAAAACTCTGTTCACCCTTCGACAGGCTCAGGGCGAACGGGAAAGGCGCTCCACTTTTGCGGCGGCGGTTATCTGTTAAGGTTGGCAGAGAGTTTCTGGGAAAGGTCGAGGAAGCGGAAAGGCTTGTGGATAAAGCCCAGCGCCCCGGCGTCGATCACATCTTGGGCTTCGCCGTTTATGGTATACCCACTGGCAATAATGACCTTAACCTCCGGGTTGATCTCCCGGAGAAGGGAAAACATCTTCTTCCCGCCGTATATGGGCATGATCATGTCGAGAATGATAAGATCGATTGTCTGGTAATTATCCCTGTAAAAAGCGAGGGCTTCATTCTCGTTGTTGAAAGAACTTACCTTGTAGCCAAGCTCGTCCAGCATCTCGCAGCCAAGCTCGCGGATCATCTCTTCATCATCAATCAGGAGCAGGTGGTACTCGGCGGTAGCTTTTGTAATTTCCGGAACCAGGGAAGCTCTATTCTCCCCGCCTTTCTTATGGGGGAGATAGATATTGAAGGTGGTGCCGTGCTGTTCTTCGCTGTATACGTTGATAAAACCGTTATGGCTTTTGACCGTGCCGTAAACCGCGGCAAGACCCATGCCGGTTCCCTTCCCGCTCGGTTTGGTGGTGAAGAAGGGCTCGAAGATATGGGGCAAATTGTTTTTTGAGATACCGCTTCCCGTATCGCTTACGCATATTTTCAGATACTCGCCGGAGAGGACCTGATACGACTTGGCTTTCGCGAATTTCTCGTCGAGGTAGACGTTCTCCGTCCAGAACATAAGCTTGCCACCGTCGGTCATGGCGTCGCGGGCGTTGATAGCGAGATTGAGGATTGCGTTCTGGATCTGGGTGGAGTCGGCAAGGGTGATGGGGTCGGTGGCATCCAGCCTGCTCTCGATCTGAATACGCTTGTCGATGCTGCGGGAGAGGATGCCGATTACCTCGTCTATAATATCGTGCATATTTGTTGGCAACAGAACCAGATTGCCTTTCCGGGAAAAGGCGAGAAGCTTTTCAGTAAGGTCACCCGCGCGTTTTGAAGCCAGCAGTATATTGTTTGCGTATTTTTCTATTCTCGAATCGGTGGAGTGGTTGACGATCATCTCGGAATAGCCCATGATGCCGGCGAGTTGGTTGTTGAAGTCGTGGGCAATGCCGCCCGCGAGCTGGCCGATTACCTGCATCTTCTCCGATTGCAGGAGCTGGGCTTCCATCTTCTTTCTCTCGGAGATGTCCATTGCCGAGAAGGTGACGCCTTTCTCCCAGTCATCGGGGTCGATTGGGGTGGAGCTGAGGATGAGATCAATGATTTCACCATCCTTCTTTCTCCATTTCGTTTCTACCGTTCCCGTGCCGAATTCCTTGATCTGGGCGTATTTTTCCTTTCCAACGTATTCATAATCCTCGTCGGTGGGATAGAAAATGCGGGATGACTGGCCGATAAGTTCTTCTTTGGAATAGCCGGTCATTTTACAGACCAGGCTGTTTACCTCCTGAATAACGCGGTTTGTCACCACGCCGATTCCGACAGGGGCGGCGGCGAAGATGCTTTCCAGCCGGTTGCTTTTTTCCCGGGCTTCGTTCTGCGCATCTATCATCCCGGTTATGTCGTTGAAAATTACGGCAAACTTTCCGGGTTCGGTTCTGAAGGCGCTGACCCTGAAATATTTTCCGATCTCGGCCGAAAGCAAATCAAACTGTATCGGCTCGCCGCTTAATGTAACGGCTCCGTAACGTTCGATCCATTCCTTCTCGGTGTTAGGCAAAATCTGACGAACCGTCTTGCCGATAATTTCCTCAGCCTTCAGCCCTGTCATTTTCTCGAAAGCGGGATTGACCCTCAGAAAGCGGTAGTCTTTCGGCTTGCCGGCTTCGTCTACTATAAGTTCGTGCAGGGCGTAGCCGGAAACCATATTGGTGAAAAGGCTGTGGTACTCGCCCTCGCTTTTCCTTATGGCATCCTGCATGGCATATTCTTCCGTAACGTCACGGAAGACAAGCACCACCCCGGCGATCTTGCCTGAGTCGGTCATAATGGGTGCGGCGCTGTCGGCGATCTGTTTTTCCTCGCCGGTTTTGGAGATCAGAATGGTGTGGTTGGCGAGGCCGACTATCTTGCCGGTCTTCAAAACCCTGAAGATCGGGTTTTCAACCGTCTGGCGCGTGTCAGCATTTACGATATTGAAGATCATGGTCAGGGGCAGGCCGAGAGCTTCTTCCATGCTCCACCCGGTAAGGTGCTGGGCGACCGGATTGAGATTGGCCACCCTTCCCTCAAGATCGGTCGCGATAACCCCGTCGCCAATAGAACTCAGGGTTGTACGGAGTTGTTCTTCGCTGTTTTTGAGGGCTTCCAGGATGGAGTTGCGCTCCTGGGTCTGCTGGTGCGAGTGGATTACAAAAGAAAGGCACTGGGCGATTTCAGTGAAGATCATCTGTTCGAGAGGGGTCAGAACCTTCTGGGGAATCGCCGCGCAGAGCGCGCCCAGAATTTTACCGTTATATTCCAGGCGCATGGAGAGGCCTGTCATATCACTGTAATATCCCGCAAGGGGGCAGGTGGTGCATTGTTCTTCCGGATTGGTCATGGTAAAGAGTTCACCGGATTTGATTGTGCTTCTGCAACAATTGACCAACCCGTCTTCGACAATATGGCCCTCAAGCGGCGAAAACCAGCTTCCGGAACCGGAATGGTACGTTTCCTTTACCCTGAGATTATCATCAACAAGCACAACCCATGTGTTGTAATACCCGTGGTTGGTATTCATCAGATCACAGGCTTCGGTGAGGAAGGTGGCCTTGTCGGGGCGGCTGGCTATGAGTTTGTTCAGGGCCCGGAAAATTTCCATGATAGCCCCCTGCCGTTCAGGGTGCAGACTGCTATCATGATCCGACAGTTTTTTACGCATGCCGTGGTAGCCCTGTGGTTTGTTATTCATTGAATAAAGATATCCAAAGCCCTTCCCCGCAGTTACTAACATACAGGGCATTTGCACATTGCGCAAGTTTTGTTTATATCATATAAGCGCCAGAAGATCGGTGGATTATCTGGTGATAACCTGCGTTGAAAAGGAAAGTCATTTCAAAGCGCTAACTTGAATCTAGCAGAAAGACAGGATACGCTATGGATAATCGGTATAAACATTCCAAGGGCAAGGACTACAACAATATCTGATCCGCGTAAGTTACATATATGGATGTAGTTGCAAGAGAGGAAAGAAGCCGGAAAATAAAATCCGTATCATATATTTCAAGACATTTATCCCGGAATTATTTTAGTCACTTCTTACCGTAAATGCTCCTGTAACGCCCCGGGTTCATGCCTGTATATTTCCTGAAACAGTTAGCAAAATACTGGCTGCTGGAATAGCCAAGTTCCATTGCAATATGGGTTATAGGCAGCTTGCTGTTCCTTAACATGTGGCGCGCCCGTTCACAACGCATGCGGTTTATATAGTCGGCCGGGGTCTGGCCCGTTTCCTTGCGGAAAAGCTCGTAAAACCTGCTCGGCCGCAACCCAGCCTGGCTGGCCACCTCTTCAACCTGCAAAGGGGAGTCGAGATGGGCGGCAATATAATCAAGAATATCGGCAATCGCCGCGTTTCCAGTTCGAGAGCGGTGAGTGTCGAAAGCGGAAACCATGTCCACAAGGAACTGAAGCAGAAGCAGGCGTAGCCGGTGGGTGTAAAGGCTGTTTTTTTGGTTATTGGCGTATTCCCGGCAGATTTTCCATAATTCCGCAAAACGGGCTTCCATCTCCGGATCGGCCGGGAGGACACAGTTTCCCGCCTTCTCCATCTTGCCCTTGAAATCGGCAAGGTCTTTTCTGGAGAAGGTGGTATGGCATTCGGCCTTTGGCGCCAGAGGGTCGACCACCATCCAGAAAAGCTTGCAGGGGCGGATGATATTGAATTCTCCCGAATGCCTGACCCTGTCGGCCATAATGGAAAAATCCCCACCGCTAAGGCGCAGATCCGGACCGTTGACCACCTTCCAGCAGACCTCGCCTGAATAAACATAAGTGAACTCAAAGCCGGGGTTGTGGTGCTCACCCAGAGGGTTGGGCAGGAGGATATTATTGATTCCCGCCTCAGGAATCAGGGGCAGGCCTAAAGCTTTGGTGCCGAGAAAGTATTTCTCCTCGGATTGCTTTTTTGAAGGCATGTGTAAAATCCTCCGGCGGATCATTACGGACGCATTAGCCGGATTTCATAATATACTCCAGTCGTGCAGGAACAAGAAAAATCCCGACCGGGAAAACTTCAGACACAAGCGGAGATAAAAAATGATTACCAGCGGCGACAGGGACATATTGCGGAATCTGGCCGATAAAATACGCAAAATATCGGAGAGTGAAGAAAATTGCGCGAAGCGCGAAGCGTGGTATCTCCATGACGAAGGGAGAGGGGAGAAGCCCCTGTTGCTGGTGCCGGAAGGGTATCGCCTCGCCGCTCCGGAATGGAAGCCCGCGTGCGAGAGCGAGCTTGGCAAGAATATCGAGAGACAGCTATATGACAATATTATCCGGAGCGAGATCATCGGCGACGACCTCCCCATAGAGGCGGTAGTCAAGACCAACTGGGACGTGACGATCAGCGATTACGGGGTGGAGGTGAAACGGGAACATCACACAGACAGCAAAGGCGGCGTGACTGGCTTTCACTGGGATAACCCGATCAAGGATCTGGAGCGCGATTTCCATAAGCTCAAACCCAGAACATGCAGCGTAAACCGTGAAACCACCCTCGCGCGGCAGGCGGAGCTGGCCGGAATTTTCGACGGGATCATGGAGGTGAAAATCCGCGGGCAGCACTGGTGGACCTTCGGTTTGACCCAGACCGCAATTTATCTGATCGGCCTTGAAGAGCTGATGCTTTACATGTATGACGAGCCCGAGATGCTGCACAAGCTGATGGCTTTTCTGCGGGACGACCATATTGCGGTGCTTGAATGGTTCGAGCGCGAAGGGTTGCTTAGTCTCAACAACAGCAACGACGCAATCGGCAGCGGTTCGATCGGTTATACAAAAGCCTTCTCCGCCGAAGAGGGGAAGGTCAGAGCGAAGGATATCTGGGCCCTTCTGGAGAGCCAGGAAACGGTAGGGGTGGGGCCGGAGATGTTTGACGAATTCATCTTCCCTTACCAGCTTGAGGTTGCGGAAAAATTCGGGCGTACATATTACGGCTGCTGCGAACCGGTGGACAACCGCTGGCATATTTTGAAACGCATCCACAACCTGAAGCGCGTCTCCGTCTCGCCCTGGGCGAACGAGAAATTCATGGCGGAAAACATGGGCAGGGATTACGCCTACAGCCGCAAGCCTAACCCGACACTCGTAAGCACCGAGAAATTCGATGAGAAACTGATCCGCAAGGATTTGCGCGGTACGCTGGAAGTAACCAAAGCCAACAATTGCCCCACCGAGATCATAATGAAAGACGTGCACACCCTGAACAACAAACCCGACCGCCTGCGCCGCTGGGTCGAGATTGCGCGTGAGGAGATAGACAAGGTTTATTCATAATAGATGTTCCGGAAAGGTTCCCGGTAAAAGCAAAAATTACACCTTCCCATTCGTGCTGAGCTTGTCGAAGTATGAACGCGGAATACCGCCCTTCGACAAGCTCAGGGCGAGCGGGGGAAGTTCTAAATGTTGTTTTACTGCGTCTATTCCCATTACTTATTCCGGATTCACTATTCCTTATTCAAAAGCATATTGCATTGACCGTCGAATCAGATACAAATGTCTTTTATGACAAATCTGCTGAATAATATCGCTTTCTTCGGTTATCTTGTGGGCATACTTCTGATCGGCCTCCACTTCCGCAGGAAGGAGAGGAGCGACCGGGAGTATTTTCTCGCCGGGCGTTCGATGGGCTGGCTGCCGGTCGGACTTTCGGTAATGGTGACCGCCTTCAGCGCGATCAATTTTGTGGCCTTCCCCAACGAGATTTTTGTAAACGGCCTCGCTGTGACGGTGGCGCTGCCGGTGTTTGTGCTGGTGGCGTGGCCGGTGACGCGGTATTTCATCCCCATTTTTTACAGGCTTGAAATTACGAGCGCTTACGAATATCTCGAACGCCGCTTCGACAGGCGCGTGCGCTCCCTTGCCTCGGGGCTATTCATTTTCTGGCGGCTATCATGGATGGCTGCCGCGCTTTTCGCTTCCGGCAAAATCATGTTCGCCGTCTCCGGTTATCCTTTGCCGCTTATCATTATTCTTGCGGGGGTGGTGGCTACAATCTATACGTCTTTCGGCGGTATCAAGGCGGTGATGTGGACCGACGTCTGCCAGTTCTGCATTCTCTTCGGCGGAA
>JAFGWW010000216.1 GCA_016936955.1 Planctomycetota bacterium
ATATCTCCCCGCGTCGGAGCAGAGCAGGAGGGCGAGGCCGGCGCAGTCTTCTGGTTGCCCCATGAATCCGCAGGGAATCATGTCCATGATTTTCTGCCTGTATTCCTCATCCTTCAGCGCATCGCGGTTACGGTCGGTAAGGATAACGCCGGGCGCAAGGTTGTTAGCCGTAATGCCGTAGGGCGAATACTGGCGCGCGCATCCGGTAATGAGATTTACCATGGCGCTTTTGGTCGACGAATAAATAGGCAGGCGCGGGGACTGTTTCCACTGGTTGACGCTGCCGATCGAGAGGATACGCCCCCATTTCTGATTCTTCATGTGTTTGATCGAGTTTTTGATAAGGGCGAATGATGATTCCATGTTGACCTTATACTGCCTCTCGAATTCTTCGGTCGTGAAATCCTCAATCGTCTGGTAGCTCTGAACCGAAGCGTTGAGAACCAGAATGTCGATCGGCCCGATGGCATCCTTAACTTTATGGGCAAGGCTTTCCATGTCTTTGGAATCTGACAGGTCGGCCGTGACCCCAATCCCCTGACCGCCGAGGCTTTTGATCTCGTCAAGGGTCTCGGAGAGATTATCGTCTTCTGCGCGGCAGTGCACCGCAACTTTCGCCCCCGCCTGCGCGAGAGCCATGACGATCCCCTTGCCGATGCCGCGGCTTGAACCGGTTACGAGGGCGGTGCGGCCGGAGATGTCGAACATTTTACCAAGATCCATTTTTAAGCTCCTTGCCGGGAATATCGGCATACGTTAAAACCCAATAGGCGAATTTATCCGGGGAATAACTGCATTACATCCGCGTTCTTTAATACCGTCCGCGCTAAACTCCTCCTTGATGTCGTTAAGGGCGAACATGCCGAAGTGGCAGGGCACAAGCAGCTTGGCGCCACATTCCTTGGCCAGCGCGGTCGCCTCGTCAAGATTCAGGTTACCCTTGAAGCCAAGAGTTGCGCGTTCAATATCCCGCCCGTTGACGGGCAGAACCATGGTTAGTTCATAATCCTGCGGCATGTTTTCGCGAATCATTTTGCCTTGTCCATCATAAGGAATCGTGTCGCCAGCGAAGAAGACCGCCTTCTTAATGCCGTCAATTATAAGCAGGTAGCTGTAGGCTATATACTCGCCATCCGCGTCTTTTTCCAGATCTTCGTGGGCGGCCGGGATCGCGACAAGCCTTACATCCGGAGCAATCGGCGTTTCTTTCAAGCTACTCACTATTTCAAATCGACATGCCTTGCCCGGGAAAAACTCGTTGATGATATTCCTGCATACTGGCGGGCAATAAAACTTCGTCTGCGGGTTAGCCTCCATAACCGGTCCCACCGTTTCCGGGTCGAAGTGGTCGATGTGACCGTGGGTTATCAGGTAATGGTCAACCCCTTCCAGTTCCTCCGGCTTTACCGGGATGGGGGCGAGCCGGGTATGGTCCAGCTTGCTCCGCTTCTGGCAATAGTCAGAAAGGTAAAGATCGCAGGCGAAGGTCAAGCCACCAGCTTCAAGAAGAAATCCGCTCTGTCCGAGCCATGTGAGCGTTGCGTCTTGTGTAGACATTTATCCAATCTCCAGTTTGAAATCATTCAGGCTGCCTTTTGACAGATTGACTGTTTTTCTGAACGTTCTCGCATCGGTTTCGATAACCGCGTCGTACTCCCCATAGAATCCCTTGAATTTGTTCGTCGCACCAGCAGAATACTCCAAAGTTGCTTCTGTCTGCCAATCTTTTTTGATCAGACTGTGCAGGGCGGTGAAGGCGGGCTTGGGGGTGAAGTCAAAATTGACAAGGCCCGCACGCAAGGAGTTCTCACCTTCCTCGCTGCCAAGAGGCGCATAAGCCGCCGTGCCGTCCACCATGTTCCACCAGATAATCCCGTTGACCGCTGCGTGGCTGAACCAGAGGCGGTAAAGCCTCTCGACGACTATTTTCTGGAAGCCGTCCCCGTCGCCGAGATCGCGGCGGCTGATGATGCTGACCTCCGAGAAGTTGATCGGTAATCCGAGGCTTCCATACGTATCGAGGCAGTTGAAAAGCAGGTGCGGGTTCATGAATTTGTTGGCGTAATGGAGCTGCCACTCGAACATATGGTACTGCAACCCCAGTGCATCCACCATGTACCCGCGATCCAGCAGGGATTTGACCAGAAGGTACACCGGCGAATATGTCTTGGTGTAATGGAACCACATGCGGTCGTCGTTATAGGTCTTGGTGCAGTCCGGGAAATATCGGCGCGCCAGTTCGAATGCCAGTTCCACGTGGTTGTCCGGCATTTCACAAGCCGTGGCGGTTGTGGACATTGTCTGCGCCTCGTTGCAGACATCCCATATTTTGATCTTGTCTGCGTAGCGTTCGGCGATTTCGCGGAAGCGCCTGTTGATCCTCTCGCGCATTCCCTGCTGGTCGTGGGTAAGCCATTCCGGACGGAAATGGTGCCAGAGCAGAGGGTGTCCTTTCGGCGTGATGTTGTGTTCGTTGCAGAATTCAAGGACAAGGTCCGGCTGCGGGCGGCGATAGATCTTACGCGAGTTTTTATCGAACCGCAGTTCGCCGTCTTCCGGCTCCAGGTCTGACCAGTAGAAAGGCACCACCGCGAGATTGAAGAGTGAGGTGAAGGTCTCGCGGTAGTTCTCGTTCTGTTCCTTTTCCGGGAACTGGTCGAGCATGAATGCGTTGCATCCGAACTGGAACTCGTGCCCTTTCTGCTTGAGCTTTATCTTCGCCTTTTCAATTTCCTTGCCCGCAGAATCAAGCAGCGTTAATTTGCCGAAGCCCTTGCGGTTGTTCTCGATACCGGAATCAATTCTGCTCTCGACCTCCGGGTCGTCGATCTGGAGGAAATTGATAAGTTCCTGTGCGCGTTCGTTCATATGTGGTCTCTCTTTTACTTTTGAGCCTTGGATGACTAGGATAGCCTGATCTCGAAATCGTTGATTGAACCCTTGCTGAGTCTGATCTCGTGCTTCGATTCGCCGACGTTTGTCCTGACCGTGACCTCGTAGTCACCATAAAATCCACTGAACCTGTTTGCGCCGCCTTTTTCATAATCAACGCGGGTGTTGGTCGTCCATTCCTCTTTTATTAGGCGTTGCAGAGTCTTATAGGAGGCTTTGGGGGTCATGTCGAAATTAAGCAACCCGCCTTTATACATGTTCTCATTCCATTCTCTCCCCGGTTCGACATGGGCGGTATTGTCCACCAGATTCCAGTAGATGATGCCATTCATGGCGGGATGGCTGAACCATATGCGGTAGAGCTTTTCTATGACCGCATTCTGGTATGCTGCGCCATCCCCTAGTTCGTCGCGGCCTGTGATGGTTATTTCCGAGATATTGATTGGCACGCCGAGTTTTCCATAAAGATCGAGAATGGTGAAAAGATGCTTTGGGTTGAGCCTGGTGTTTGCCTCGCGCCGCATGTCTTCCGCGTTGCGACTGAATTGGTGATACTGCAGCCCCATGGCCCCAAAGTTCAGGTTCTGCATGTTTTTCAGATGCCTGCATAGCATGTACATTGGGGTGTATTCGCCGTGGTAGTCCCAGCATGCATAATCGTTATAAGTAAGGACCGCGCTTTTGGGGAAATGTCGGGTGGCTACGTCAAAAGAGAATTCGACATGCTGTTCCGGCACACGCCAATCTATATAGATGTAATCGTGATTTATCGCTTCGTTACATACGTCCCAGATGCCGATCCGATCGCCGTAGCGTTCCGCGATGACTCTGATTCTGCGTTCTGTTGCGCGCGCCAGTTCTTTCTTGTCGAGAGGCGCCCATTTCGGAACAAATGCTTGCCAGCAAAGGGGGTGCCCCTTGGGGGTTATGTTGTGTTTGCCGCAAATTTCAAGGAGCAGGTCTGTAGGAGGGCGGCGGTAAATGTACGGGCTGTTTTTATCAAACCGGGGCTTGCCCTGTTCGGGCTCGGTATCGGCCCAATAGAAAGGTACAACCATAAGGTTGAAGAGGTCGGAAAATGCGTCCTCGTAAGCGGTGTTTTTTTCCTTTTCCTTGAACTGCTCGAACATGAACCCGTTTGCGCCGAAATGGAACTCGTGCCGTTTGAGCCTGAGGCTGACCGCCGCTTTCTCCACGGCTTGTCCGTCGGCTCCGGTAAGCCTTATGCTCCCTTCGCCCTTGCGGTTTTCCTCGATGCCGCGCTGGATGCGGCTTTCGATTGCCGGATCGTCAGCGAGAAGATTCTTCGTAATGTCCTTCGCCAGTTCGTTCATCGTATTTCCTCTCATGAAATTTTGAATTGCGCCTTATGTTTGAGCAAAATTGCGTCAATAACCGGATTAAAAGTAGCCGCCCTTTTCGGTGATCTCCTGAATGCTTTCGCCGCTCCTGACCCACTTGAAAATCTCGACCTCGTTGGACTCAATCTCCTCGGCGCGGAGCAGAACCTCATAGGCGATTTCGCGGGGGATGCAGAGCACGCCGTCGATGTCGCCGAAAATGATGTCGCCGGGGCGAACCGTTACGTTGCCGATCTTTACGGGCACCTGGTAGTGCGTGATAAGGCAGCGCCCGAGGGATCCGTTGCTGGTGCGGTACTTGTAGAAGACCGGAAAATCCTGTTCGAGGATCTGCTTGGTGTCGCGGATTCCGCCGGAGATGACCGCGCCGCGGAGCTGCTTGGAAATTGCAGTCGCTGTCATTACCCCGCCCCACAGGGAGGCCTCGGTGTCGGCGCTGGTGTCCCATACGACCACGCCTTCGGGTTGCATCTGGTCGAGCATCTTTGCGCGGTAGTCCATCTCGCCCTGAATCATGACGTTAGGCGAACTCTTGACGGTAAAGGCGATGCCGCAGACCGTCATCTCGTCGCGCAGGGGCATGATGTCAGACGGGAGGGCCTGCTGAAGCATGCACTTCTCGCGCAGCACGTCATTGATCGCTCCGGTATAAAGCCGCTCATAACGTTTGCAAAGCTCCTTGATCGGAATCGGCAGTTCGCAGTCAGGTATGCGCTCGCGTTCTTCCACTAGAGCCCGCAAATCCATAAGCCCGGCTTCCTTCTGAAATAGATCGTCGCTCATTTTACTTCTCCTTTGATTGTTATTTTTATCCAGTAATATGAATGTCTATATTTTAGCTGTTGTGTTTGCTTATGATGTAAGCAAACGGTTCAAGTGTTGCTGACAGGTTGTTGTTGTCTGATGTAATTACTCCCCCTTTGGCAATAAGGTTCTGAACTTGCGAGCCGCTTCCGCCTGTGATCTTGGCCTCAATGCTTACGGCTGAGAAGTTGACGACTGTAATTATCTTTTCACCGTCAATAGTGCGGGCGAAGGAGACAACCTTTTCCGGGCAGCTGTTTTCCAGCCACTCGACGCTACCCTTTGACAGTGCTGGCTCATTATGGCGGAGGCTACACAGTTGCTGAAGAAGGGTGAAGCGCTGCCTGCCTTCTTTTGACCCTGCTTTTTCCCATTCGATCGGGATGTAGCCGAAGATACTGTGCCTCGCTGTGTCGGCCGCCTCCTGGCCGTTATAGATAAGCGGTATGCCGTCGAGGGTGAAAATGATGGCCAGAGCTGCGTCATGAGCGTCTATTCCCCACTCTATATCGAAACGGCTGTTGTCGTTGACAATGTCATGATTCTCTGTATAGCGGATAAAACGGGCTCCTCGTGGGAATATCTTGCAAGTCTCCTCCCATGCCTCGCGAATGAACGCAGCGGTTTTTTTCTTTTCACCCATCGTCTCCCTGAAAACGAGGTTGCTCCATGCGAAGGAGTAGTTCATGTCAAATGCGTTGAGCTGGTCGGATTCGCGAGAGCCTTCACTGAGCATGATTACTTCGGGGTTAAGTTTTTCGATTCTCTTGCGGCCTTCTTCCCAGAAGTCTAGGGGTATGTAATCGGCAACATCACAGCGGTATCCGTCAACCCCGAAGTTTTTGATCCAGTATTCGAGATTGTCCCAAAGGTATTCACGAAGCGCCTGAATTTTAAAGTCGAGAAGCGGGAATGGCCATGCGCCTTTGACAAAGCTGCCATCCTTCTCGCGCTTGACGAACTCGGGATGCTCTTCGAGAAAGACAGAAGTCGGGCCGCAATGTAAAAAGACAATGTCCAGTATGACCTTCATGCCAAGTCCGTGGGCAGCCTTGATGAAGCTGTGCAGGTCGTCATCGATGCCGTATTCCGGATCGATTGTAAAGTAATCCTTGATGCGGTAAGGGTTCTTTGGGTTGTTTATTCCGCTTGCCTTTTGTCTGGCGCTCCAGTGTTCCTGCCGCATGTCATCATCCTGAAGGCAGATAGGGCAGAGATAGATTATATCAACACCAAGTTCCGCCAGTTCAGGCAGCTTTTTCTCTGCCGCCTTGATTGTCCCTTCGGTGGTAAATGAACGGAGGAAAATCTGGTATATCACGCTTTTCTCAAGCCATGAAGGTGATTTGCGCGCCTCTGCTTCCGCTATCCTGGCTTTTTCTTCTTCGGTCATGCTGCACGTATTCACGCTTTGCTCCTTAATAAAAGGTGCTGTGTGATTAATAGTTTATTCCCAGAGCGTCCATCAATCCTTTTATGTATCCGACGGCAAAGAGTCGTCCCTGCATCTCGTATCCGGGCATTGCGTTCTCTTCCCCCGCCATGCTCGGGGTGTGGTCAGGCCGCATCAGGCAGTCCACGCCTGCATCGCGATAGGCCGCAAGTGCCGCGCCCATGTCTGTGGGGCCATTGTCGTGGAAAGTCTCGCGGAAACTTGTCTTCTCGCCTTTGATGTCACGAAGGTGGACGAAGAAGATTTTGCCTGCCTTGCCGAACTCCGGGATAAGGGAGAAGATGTCCTCTCCCATGGCGCGGAAGGTAGCCTGACAGAAGGCAATGCCGTGGCTTGGGCTGGAGACGATCTCCATGGCGCGGCGGTAAGCATCGGCGCTGGTGAGAATGCGTCCATATCCCATAAGCGGCGAGACGGGCGGGTCGTCGGGATGTAGCGCCATCTTTACCCCCGCTTCTTCCGCGACCGGCATGACAGCCTTGATGAAATATTCGAAGTTCGCCCAGACCTCGTCCTCGCTGATGATGAGGTCAACCTTGTTGTCAATGTCGGCCATGTCAAAGCCGGAGGTCAGGGCGCCGCCTCGTTCGGGAAGATCGACACGGCTGCGGTGCCAGCCTATTCCTACCATGAAGTTATAACAGATCATGGGGACGCCGAGTTTGCCCATATTGCGGAGCATCTGCTGGTAGCGTTCAATGTCTTCGTCGCGCCCGTCGAGTCCCATCTTGATGCGGCTCATGTCGAACTCGTCGCCTTCGAGAGCCCGAAGCTTGAAACCCGCCTCCGCAAATGTCTCGACCGTTTCCTTGAGAGAATCGAAATCCCAAGGCGGAAGCTTGCCTGTAAGCTCCGGCGCGGCTTTGGTGATTGCGTTTGTAACGCCGATCTGTTTTGCAAGCTGCCATTTGATATCCGGCTTTGCGGGCAGCATAAGTCCGAGTTTCATTATGATGTTCCTCGATTATTCTTCGGTGAAGAGAATTGTCTTGATCTCGAAAGGCTTGAAAGCTATTTCCCGCCCGTCAACCTTTCCGTATTCTTTTTCAAGTATGTTGGTCTCGACCGGTTTGCCGGGGATGCTCTGCGGGATCGCGGTTTTGCTTTCTTCGCCGGTAGTCTCAAATGCACGCAGCACCAGCCCTTCCTTTTCTTCCGCATTTTTCAGGGCTGTAACCACGGTTGAGCTTTCGGAAAAATCGAGAAGGCCTTGCGAAGCCGGGAATCTGCCTTCCGGATTGCCATAGCTTACCGCAACTTGCCTTGTTGGATGGTTGAGTTCCCAGCCGCAGCGGTAGGACGAGGTTTCGGCAAGGGAGCCGTTGCGTGGGCGTACGATGTAACGGAAATTATATTTCCCCGCAGGTGGGCGGGCGACGTTATCATACTCCCTATCGCCGGTCTTTGCCTCTACACCGCAGAAGCCGATGCCGCGGAGCATATAGGAACGCAGCATTCCATCTTCAAACTCCCACATGCGGTGGTCGGCCGCGACGGTCATGCCGCAATCATCAGTGCCCGCGTCAACCCAGTGGCGGCAGAGGCGAAGGCTTGCGCGCAGTTCCGGATCTATCTCGTCCTCGCCGGTTTTTGAGAGCTCGCCGAGCGTCTCGGGGAATTTTACCTGCCCGTAAGGGACACCGTAGCAGATCTCGCTGTTTTCGGCAGGGTAGGGGAATACCTGCTGCAACCGTATCCAGCGCGGCCCCTCCCAGTCGAGTTCGTTCTCGATTCCGATCTCATCGAAATCGTTGTACATGGTTATGGTCTGGACGAAAGGAGTTTCGCAGACCAT
>JAFGWW010000217.1 GCA_016936955.1 Planctomycetota bacterium
GCAGACGATATTCTCGGCACCCTCGCCCTCAAGGCTGCGAAGAAGGGGCTGGATGTCGTTATCGTTACTGGCGACAAGGACTGCGGTCAGCTTCTTAACACCAACATCCGCATATACGATCCACGCAAGGATCTTTTCACTACGGTCGAAAGTTTTACCGAGAAGAAGGGAATCCCCCCGGAGAAGCTTATCGACCTCATGGGCCTCTGGGGCGATTCGTCGGATAATATTCCCGGCGTCCCCGGCATCGGCGAGAAAATCGGAGTGGAGCTTATCAATAAATACGGCTCCCTTGAAAAGCTTCTCCACCACGCGGCCGAGATCAAGGGCAAGCGCGGCGAGAAGCTCCGCGAATGCAAGGAACTCGCCGTCCTTTCGAAAGAACTCGCCACCATCAAGACCGATGTCGAGGTAGAGCTTGAACTGGAGAAAGCCGAGATGGGCGCCCCCGACACGGCGGTGCTCCGCGAGATGTTCACCGACCTCGGATTCAAAAGCCTGCTCCGAGACCTTGAGCCGGAGACTGCTAGAAAAGAGGAGGCCCGGAAGTACATCCTCGTCGACACGCCGGACAAGTTCAAGGCTTTCATCAAAACCATACCCCACGAAAAACACCTTGCCGTCGACACGGAGACAACATCGCTAGACACAATGGTGGCTGACCTCGTGGGGATCAGCATCTCGACCTCCCCCCTCAGCGGATACTATCTGCCTTTCCGCTCTCCCGAAGGAGAAAATGCTCTCGGCGAGGAAGAGCTGAAACAGATCGGGAGCATACTTGAGAACCCAGAGATAACCAAAACCGGACAGAACCTCAAATACGACATGAAGGTTCTGAAGCGCGCGGGCATTGAGCTGCGCGGTATAGTCTTCGACTCCCTCATCGCCAGCTCCATCATCATGGGGCACATACGCGACCACGGTATCGACACCCTCGCCAAGCGACATCTCGGCATCGAAAAAATCCCGACCACCGACCTGATCGGCAAAGGAGCGAAGCAGGTCTGCATGGACACAGTTCCCCTCAAGCAGATATGCGAATACGCCTGCGAAGACGCGGACGTTGCCCTGAGGCTGGAGGAGGTTCTTGCCAAGCAACTCGAAAAGCGCAACGAAAAGCATCTGCTAGATGATATCGAACTCCCGCTCTCGCTGGTTCTCGCCGAGATGGAATACACGGGAATAAGAATCGACTGCAAGCTTCTGAAAAAGCAGAGCGATGAGGTCGCCGTGGTGATGGACGCACTGGAGCAGCAGATCTATGCTCTGGCCGGGCACGAATTCAACGTGGCCAGCCCCAAACAACTCTCCGTCATACTTTATGAAGAGATGAATCTGCCGGTACTCAAGAAGACCAAGACCGGCGCGAGCACCGACGAATCGGTACTAACCGAACTCGCCGCGCAGGGGCACGAACTCCCCGAAGCGATTCTCTCCTACAGAACTTACGCCAAGCTGAAAAATACTTATCTCGACGCGCTGCCGGAACTGGTCAACGCCGATACGGGCCGGATACACACCACCTTCAGCCAGACCGCGACCGCTACGGGCAGACTTTCGAGCCGCGACCCGAATTTGCAGAATATCCCCGTCCGCACCGAGAAGGGACGCGCCGTCCGCGCGGCCTTCATTCCGGAAAACGGATGGGATCTGATCGCCGCCGACTATTCGCAGATCGAGCTCCGCATCTTCGCCCATTTCTCCATGGACGAAACCCTCCTCGACGCTTTTGCCAAGGGACTGGACATCCACCGCGTCGTAGCCGCCGAGCTTAATGATATTGACGAAGAGGACGTAACCAGCGAACAACGCTCCGCCGCCAAGGCCATCAACTTCGGCATCATCTACGGCAAGACACCCCACGGCCTCTCGCAAGAGACAGGGATGTCGCTGGGACAGGCGAAGCTCTTTATCGATTCCTACTTCGAGCGGTTCCCGAAGGTAAAGGATTTTATCGAAGACGCGAAGTACAAGGCCCATCAGGACGGATTTGTCCAGACCATAATGGGGCGCAGGCGCGAGATTGTCGAACTCAAGAGTGGCAACAAGATGAAGATCGCCCGCGCGGAACGCGAAGCGGTGAACACCATCATGCAGGGCTCCGCCGCCGACCTGATAAAAATCGCAATGATAAACCTTGCCCGCAGAATGAAGGACGAGGGGCTCAAGGCACGCATGCTTCTGCAGATCCACGACGAACTTGTCTTCGAATCTCCCAAGGAAGAAACGGAAGCGCTCAAGGAAATGATCCGCGAGGAGATGGAAGGGGCGATGAACCTCAAGGCCCCGCTCATGGTGAACATCGGAGTGGGCAAAAACTGGCTGGAGGCGAAGTAGTTGGTTATCGGCATTACCGGCCTGCCCTGCTCCGGCAAGAGCGAACTCAGCCGCATTTTCGCAAGTTTCGGAGCGGCTGTAATAGACGTAGACAAGCTTGGTCATGAAGCACTCAGACTCGATAATGTAAAAGCAAGACTGAATACAGTTTTCGGCAATGCCATATTCGACGAACTCGGCGAGGTTGACCGCAAGCAACTGGGGCATCTGGTATTCTCCGACCCCGCAAGCCTTACAAAGCTTGAAAGCATAGTCCACCCGGTAATGGTCGAGATGGTCAGAGAAAGGATCTCAACCAGCAGCACGCAAACCGTAATCGTCGACGCCGCCATTCTTTTCCAGATGGGGCTGGACAAGCTCTGCGACGAGGTGATCGTAGTCATTGCGCCTGAGGAAATGCGGATCGCCCTCGCCGCGAAAAAGGGATGGAGCGAAGAAAATCTGAAAATGCGCGAGAGCCATTTTTCTGAAAACATAAAGATGATGGAAAACGGCGGGACCATAACAGTCAACAATAATGGCACCGTAGATCAGTTAAAAGAAACAGCAACCAGTATTTGGAAGGAAGTAAATAATGACAGGTAAAAAGAAGACGGCCAAGAAAGCCGCCACAAGAACGAGGAAGACCGCAGCGGAAGCCGCCGGCGTACCGGCCGAACCGACAGGCAAACCGACGCCGTCGGAACAGCAGATCACCATCCCGCCGCCGCCCGAAGAAGACCAGCCCATGAGCGCCAGCGAAGCGGAGGCTAACCAGGAAGAGTATGTCGCCAGCCTCTCCTCCGACCAGCTCGAGGAGCGCGGAAAAATTCAGGATAAGGTCTACGAGCAGATAAAGCAGGGCGAGCTCCACATCACCGCCCTCAAGAGCATGACCGTGGCGGAACTCAGAAAAC
>JAFGWW010000218.1 GCA_016936955.1 Planctomycetota bacterium
GCCGGACCCGGTAGCCTCTCCCTTGTGGGGGATGCTTGGCAGCGGCCTTAGCCTTGCCACGAAAGAGCGGACCTCCCAACGGACCGAGCGGGGGGATCTTCTGCGTCGGGCGCGCGACTTTTTCGAGGGAGCCGATACCGGGGATTACGCCGCCGCTTCCCGGGTCATGATTGCCCGTACGCTTCTGGCGGAGAATCTTTACGAAAAAGCCAGAAACCTCCTTCTCTCCACCAGCGAAAAACATGGCGCCAACGAGATACAGATCGCCTGCCAACTCGGCATCGCGCGGAGCTATCTCCTTGAAGGTGACCTTGACCGTGCCTTCAGGCGTTACCTTGGGGGGATTGAGAAAGAGGGGGCTTCCCTTCTCGTTGATACCGATATAAACCTGCGAGATTTCTGCAAACGACTGGATAAGGAAGGCCCCTTGCAGAAACCGAGCCCGTCCCGGCGCATATGGGCGCTTCTGGCTCCTGACGCGCGCAGCACGGTCAAGCATATCTCGCAGATGTTCAGGATAGACGATTCCCACAAGCGACTTATCATCGGTTCGCTCAATCGCATCCTGCGCCGTCCGGACTTTTATACGGAGAAGGATTTCGAGGGGTTTATTCTGCCCGACCACGTCAAGATCCTGCTGGCGCGGGAGAAGAGCACCATGCTTCCTTACGAGGTGGAGTGGCTTAACCGCATGCTTCTCGGACTGGCTTTCCCGCAGGAGATAAACGAGACTGCTAAAGGCGTCAGTATTTCCGCCCTGCCGTCCTCGTCCGTGCTTCCTTCCGGCATTCTCGTGCGCGAGGACGATATTATTGCCGACCTTCTTTCTCTTGCCCGGGAATATCGCGGCCGCTTCAACGAGTCCCTTACGGAAGCCGGGCGCATTATCGAGCAGATTGAACTCAAGCCGGAGATGTCTGCCGTTTTGCGTGAGGCCGAGAAGGGGGAGGCGGTCAAGCAGCGCCGTGCTCTTGAACGGGCCACGCAGGTCAATGAATTCCTTCTGAGCAATTACCAGTCATCCTCCGCTTCGGTTCTGCTTGAAACGGCAGAGATGTATTCGTCCCTGGCCGAGGTGGTGGGCGGGATTCCTTTTGTGGACGAGAAAAAATCCGCCGAGCTTACCGCCAAAGCAGCCCGCACCTATCTCCGCGTCGCCGGGGCTTACGATCCGGGCACGCCGCGCGAGGAAGAGGCTCTCTGGCAGGCGTCATGGGGGTTCTACTTCGCCGGTCAATACGGCAAGGCGGTGGAGGCGCTCAACCTTTATGTTGAGAGGCATGGCGGTTCCGACCGCGCGGGTGCGGCGCTCAACCTGCTGGGGAGGTCTTACCGCAATCTCGGCGAATATGACAAGGCGATCAAGGCTTTCCGTTCCAATTCTGAAAAGAAGACGCCGGACGGCCGCAAGAGTCTTTATTATCTTGCCTGGGCTTATCGCGAAGCGGGGAATATGGAAAACAGTGACGGTGAGAAGGTAGACCTTATCGGCTCGCCGCAGAAGCCGGTCGCCGTTACGGGAAGCAACGGGCTGTTGGAAATCGACAGCGCCTTGCAGGCCTGCAACCGGATCCGCAAGCTCCCGGGTATCGGCTGGGAGTCCCGCCCGTGGCGATGGGCAACTTTTGAATTGGGGCGGGTATGGTACATGATTGCCGAGCGCGAGGAGAATGCCGCGCAGGTTGCCGACCCCGCAGGGGAGGGCAAGGCGAAGACTCCCCCCTCGTGGATAGATTATTACCGCAACGCTGAGAGCGTTCTGCAGGAAGGGCTTGAACGTTATCTGCTCAAGCGTAGCGACAATGATCCCCTCGGCAGCGACTGGCGCACCGAGCCCGAGGATTACGGGGAGATCATGGCCGCCCGGTTTACAAACGAATATTATCTGGCTCTGACGAGATTGAAACTCGCCGACCTCGGAGGTGACCTCAAGAAGACGGAAGAGGCGCGGCGTTCCCTGCGCCACATGCTCGATACAAGCCTCTATTCCGACATCATGTTTGACCCTTCGGCACCGCGCCCCTATTATCCTCTCTGGGCGATGCAGCAGAACCGCGACACCCTGCTTCCCGACGGGCTCTCCGTAAACAGGGCTGGGGTTGCCAGAAAAGTTCTCGGCGAATCGGAGGGGCCGGAGTACCTGCCCGCCACGCTCAGTTCCATGCGCCGCAACGCTTTCTTCATCCTCGGCAAAAGTCTGCTCGACGAGGCCGACCATTGGACCAAGAGCAGAGAATCCCTGCTTGCCGAAGGGCGCGACGCCGATGCGGCAAACGCGGTGCGCTCGATGCGCGACAGCGCTCTCAGGGCTTACGCGGTTTATCAATCGGCCTATGACAGGCTTCCGCCCCGCGACGCGCCGGAGGTTCTGTATATGATGGGTGAGTCGTTGAGGAAGCTTGGGGAGAACGAGCGCGCTCTGGCAAAGTATCACCTCGCCAGCAATACCGCCTCGAACCTTCCTCCGGTCGAGGCCGGGAGCCCGCTCTTTGTCGGGCCCGCTTTATGGAAACAGTTTGCCGATCAGAGAATCGGGGAACTTGAATATCTGATGGCAAAGTAAGGGAGTTTTTATGCCTGAAAACCCGGCGGAAGCGGCTCCGGTGCTGGCGGAGCTTCTGGAAAAGCAACTGGCTATCTACGGTTCGGTCCTGGACCTCAGCCGCAGCCAGCGGCAGCTTATCGACTCGGGCGACACCTCAGATCTGATGCAGCTTCTCTCGGAGAAGCAGAAGCTGATCGCCGAGATCGAGAGCGTTTCTGCCGTCATTGCGCCCTTGCAGAATGCGTGCGAAGGCGCGGGGGACAGCATCCCGGGCGAGGTGCGCGAGCGTATAGAAAACGCCCTCGCCGGACTCCGCGCAACCCTTGCCGAGATTGTCGCCCTTGAGGATGAGGGGCAGGGCTCCCTGAACGTTCAGAAGCAGGGCGCGGGCGGTAAACTTGCTCATCTGCAGAAAGGCAAGATGATGCACAAGGCTTACGGCGGGAACACGAAAAAGATTCCACCCATAGCGCGGTTCAAGGACAAGAACGGATGATTTTAAAAATGGGGAAAACGCGGAGCTTTGCCGATGCCTGACGCCAACGACATCCAGATGATCGGCGAGCTCATAGCCCAGTTTGATGCTTCCACCGCGAAGCTCAAATCATCCCATGACTCGTTGCAGGCGCGGATTGCCGAACTCACCGGCGAGCTTGCCGAGAAGAATGAAGCCCTCTCGCGCACCCTTGTAGAGGCCAACGCCCTCAAGAATTATCTCGCCCACGTTCTCGAGAGCATCACCGACGGCGTCTTGGCGATCGACCTCGATAAAAAAGTTGTGGCCCTCAACGAAGCGGCGGCGGAGCTTATCCCCAACCTCGCCTCCGACCGCGAGGGGGTCCTGGTTTTTGAGGTGCTGCCCGAGGTGTGCGAAGAACTCGGCAAGGTGCTGGTCAAGGCTCTTGAAGAGCAGCAGCGTTTTACCAATATAGAGGTGCGGTTCAACGACGCCGACGGCCGCATGCGCACCCTCTCCGTCTCGGCCAGTCCAATCCGCTCCGATAACGGGGTGGTTCTCGGCGCGGTGGAAACCTTCCGCGACCTGACTGAACTTAAAGAGCTTGAAGAACGTGCCAACCGGCAGGAACGCCTCGCCGCGCTGGGCGAGATGGCGGCGGGAGTCGCCCACGAAATCCGCAACCCTCTCGGCGGGATCGAGCTTTACGCTTCGGTAATAAAAAGGAATATCTCCGATGACGAGTGCAAGGAGAGCCAGCTTGCCGACAAGATCATGGCCGCTGCCGGAAGCCTCAACCGCATTGTTACCGACATGCTGACCTTTACCCGCAGCCGCGAACCGGTGCGCAAGCAGGTATCGATCGAGCGCATCTGCCACGGCGCGGTAGAGTTTGCGTCGAACGAGATTGCCGACAAAGACATACAGGTGAGTTTTAATTTCACCACCAACCAGAAACCGGTCGCCCTTGATGATGAACTGCTGGGGCGGGCGTTCCTGAATATCGTCCTCAATGCGGTGCAGGTCATGGAGTCCGGAGGCGCTCTGGCCATTCAGGCCGATTTCGCCGAAGATGGGCGCGAGCTTGTGGTCAAGTTTATCGACAACGGCCCCGGCATTCCGGAAGATGCGAAGAAAAACATATTCAACCCCTTCTTTACCCTGCGCAAGGACGGCACGGGGCTGGGGCTTGCGATAGTGCATAAAATTATACAGGACCACGGCGGCACGGTTACGGTAGAGGATAACACCACTTCGGGCGCCGTGTTTATCTTCAGGCTGCCGGTGGGAGGGGCGTGATAAATGGAAGAACAGCCGAAGACCTCATCCCCGGTTTTCACCGTCATCGTTTCTGTCATGGTTGCCGTGGCTGCCGTTTTTGCATATGGCATGTATGACCTGAAGAAGAGCCTGAATTCCGCGAATGCCTGGGAAGGCGAGAGGGTAATCGAGCTTGCGCGTTCGTGGATTGGCGTTAATTATCCGGAGAAGGCCAGCGACCTTTATTTCTTTCGCGGCGGGTTTCAGGACCCGACGGTTTATACCTCGGCAACCTTGCCCGCGCAGGACGAGCTCTGGAAAATTGCAGAAACGTCGTTTGATCTCAAGAAGGAGAAATTTGGCGACCTGCTTTCGGGTGAGGAAAAGAATAAAAAACTGGCCGGCCCTGAGAAGCGTTTCGGCGGCGAGTGGAAAACTTCGAGGTGGAAACCGGAGCTGGTTAAAAACGGCAGGTATGCCGAAGTCGTGTCCGACAACCGCGATATAACCGTGGTGCTTGATCTGGACGCGAACCGGATATACATAAAGGTTGATTTTTTATAGCAGATTCGAGAAAGCGAAAATGGCGAAACCGAA
>JAFGWW010000219.1 GCA_016936955.1 Planctomycetota bacterium
AAGTCAGAGGTGTCTGGCATAACATCAAGGAGATTATTGCATGAGTTGCGAATCAAACGGGGGCGGCTGCAGCTGCTCTGGAGATGCTGTATCAGACGATACGGCTGCGGTGCGCGCGAGGCTTTCCAAAATCAAGCACAAGGTTATCGTACTTTCCGGTAAGGGCGGGGTGGGCAAGAGCACGGTTGCGACCAACCTTGCCGTAGCCCTCTCGAGCGAAGGGAAACGGGTCGGTCTGATGGACGTGGATTTTCACGGCCCGAGCATTCCCGGCATGCTCAACCTCAAGAAAGAAAAGCTGACCTCAAACGGCAGTGCGGTGGTTCCTTTCGAGGTGGCGGGGCTCAAGGTCGTTTCAATCGGCCTTCTCATTGATGACGCCGACGCGGCCGTAATCTGGCGCGGGCCCATGAAGATGACCGCCATCACCCAGTTCGTCAAGGATGTGGAGTGGGGCGAGCTTGATTATCTTATTATCGACTCTCCTCCTGGAACTGGCGACGAGCCTCTTTCTGTCTGTCAGGTTATCGAGGATCTTTCCGGTGCGGTGGTCGTCACCACCCCGCAGAGCGTTGCGGTGGATGATGTGCGCCGCTCGGTGAATTTCTGCCACCAGCTCAATATCCCTGTTCTCGGTGTCGTGGAGAATATGAGCGGTTTTGTCTGCCCCAAGTGCGGGGAGCTTACCGAGATTTTCAAAAGCGGCGGCGGCGAGAAGATGGCATCCGAGATGAAGGTTCCTTTCCTCGGCAAGATTCCGATCGACCCGCAGATCGCCCACGCTGGCGACGACGGGAAACCTTACGTATATCATTTTGCAAAAACCGAATCCGCCAAGTGTTTTGAGAAGGTGGTAAGCCCGATTCTCGCTATGGATGTGATGAACGGGAAAGCTGCGGCGGAACAAGTCAAAGAGAAAGGCGGTAATGTAATGAGAATCGCTATCCCCATGGTGGAAGGAAAACTTTCGAATCATTTCGGCCACTGCGAAAAATTCGCCCTCCTTGACGTTAACAAGGATACGGGCGCTGTCGAATCGCGCGAGGATATTACCCCGCCACCCCACGAACCGGGTCTGCTTCCGAAGTGGCTCGCCGAGAAGAATGCCGACCTCATTATCGCTGGCGGCATGGGCAATCGGGCGCAGGGTCTCTTTACCGAACAGGGTATAATTGTTGTTACCGGCGCGCCGGTGGATGAACCGGAGAATATCGTGAAGGCTTACTGCGCTGGCACCCTTGTAACCGGTGACAATCTTTGCGATCACTAATGCTTTATGTTACACTGTAATATGCAAAAGGCGGCGCCTCGAAAGGTGCCGCCTTTTGTTTTATATATGGTGTTTGCTGGAATGCTTTGCTCTCAGGCTTTTGCGGGAGTCGCATCATCATGGCATGAGGGCAATTCAGTAAAATCCAGCCCTTCGAGCATATCGAAGCTGCAGATGTGGTAATCCAGATGGCCATCCTTGTCGAGGACAAGCCGGTTGTCTTCGGTCAGGGAGAGAAGAATATGGGTGCCGCGCGGGTTGAGGTCTTCAATGCCCGCGAGGTTGAGACGCTCCTGCACCCGCTTCATCAGGTCGAGGTATGCCGGCCTGTCGATAAACCCTTCGCGCAGGGCTTGCAGTGCGTTCTTTGCTTTCCAGTGGTCGCTGTCGTCGACAGCCAGGTTTTCATCATGCCCGTTTCAGAACCCCCAGATAAGAATGTAATCGCGGTCTGCACGCAGCAGCGGCTCTCCATCCGGCATAATGATATTTTTATGGGATTCGTATTTGTGCTCATCCTTGAGGGAGGCGCGGATTTCGCTGAGGCTGCCGGTCATGTAGATGGCGCGCGGGTAGGTGGTGAGCACACCCTTGTCGGTAAGGTAACGGTTGAGGGCGAACTCCTCGAAGGGGCTGTTGTAGCCTGCTTCGAGAATGCGCTGCTCCTCGGGGCGGAAAGGGTCCATGTCCGGGATTTCGCCGATGCGTGAAACCCGCCAGACCAGATTGACGTTGTCTTTCGAGCAGGTGTGGTAAGTCTGGCTGTGGCTGCTGAGTTTGATCCTCGGGGTGCGCCGCCATTTTTCGGGGAGGAAAAAATCGAACAGCTCCGGGTCGCGGCCGACTACCCACAACGCCCCGCCCGTGCTCTGGATAGGGCGGTAGATATAGTTTACTCCCATGATCGAGACCGAGTAGAAATGTTTGGGGACTTCGGCTTTTACGGAGAAGCGGTTGGCCTGTCGCTTGAGATATTCTTTCCGGTTGCGGGAGCGGATAAATGTTTCCCGGTCGGGGGTGCGGTGGAGGAGTTCGAAATCGACGTAGGCGTAAAGAATGCGCCCGCGCTTGTCCTTGCGGATGGTGCCGTCGTCCTGGGGGCGGAGGATGATGTGGGTCGACTTGTGGTCGGCCACGATAAACCCTTTTCGTTCTATCGCATCTTTAACGCGCTTTGCCAGAAAGTATAACTGCTTTTCGGTTATCAGGTCGCTCTTCCATGCCTGGTATGCGTCGATGCCCTTGATCCACTGGTAGATGACGGCGTAGCGCCTCTGTGGGTGAAGCTGCACCTCTTCGTGCTTGTTCTGCTTGTCGCGGATGCGGTAGGCCTTGCGCCCGAGGCGGTCGAGTTCGAGCGATTCGTTAGGCACGTATATGGCCAGCGGTTTCTGGGTATAGATTGCGCCGGGAGATTCGTAGCGGGTGTTGCGCAGTTCGTAAACCAGCGAAAATTCTTCGAAGGGGGTATTGAACTCGGCGTTGTTGAAATCCACCGCCCGCGTCCCGCCGGGAATGTCCTGTCCCATGCGGTTCCATTTGAGTACGATCTCGCACTGCTTGCCATCTATCGGTTTGGTCTTTGCATAATACACCGAACTGGTGCCGCTCAGGGGGCGGCGGTTTTTAGCCTGCCAGTTAAGGTCAGAATAATAGTTGTCCGGCGTGAGGTGGTCGGCCAGCGGCAGGCCGTAGGGGGTCAGGTACAGATCGTCACCGTTGGGCAGGACGAAGTGGGTGTAATCGACGCCCATGATGCGCAGGGGTGTTCCATTATTAATATCTATCATTATGCGCCTTCAAACCGCATTCGCGGCCATGATACCCGGCGGCGCGTAATCTTATGATGGCGCGCTGCCTCCTTTTCCGGATAGAGTAAGGTCGATAACCTGATTCTACTTCACCCTATGGCGCGTGTCAACGGTGCGGGTAAGCGGCGGGTTTGTTGCGGATGTAAAAAGAAACGATATTGCCTTGAAATCGTCCTGCATTACTGGTATTTTATGAGCCACAAGACAAGAGGGGCCGGGGTGGCGGAACGGCAGACGCGCGGGTTTCAAAAACCCGTTCCCGCAAGGGGGTGAGGGTTCGAGTCCCTCCCCCGGCACCAATATAAATTAAAATCCCTCCCCGTTATCGGAGAGGGATTTTTTTGCGATATGTTTGCCCGTCTCAGTAATGCAGCGCGATCATGCGGTGGCAGATAAAGCTGTCAATCCCGAATTCAATCTTCCCGTCTTTTGCCGTGAAGGGGAGGTCTTTTCCTTCCGGTTCAAGGGTAACGCGCTTGACCTTATGCTCCGTCTTGAGCGATACCGTCACGTTATGGAGCGGGAGGAGTTCTTCGATAACCTCAACCGAGCGCAGGGACGTGGAGACGTTTCCGCCGGAAGCGTCGAGTTCGCCGCCGCGGTTGATCGTGTTGGCGTAAAGCAGATGGAGAACGTAGCGGTTTTCGCTTTTCTGCTCCATCAGGGATACGCGGGCGGTTGAGGGCATGTTGGTCACGCACGATTTCCCCTCTCCAAGCAGCAGGTCGATGCAGTTGGCGACGTAGTCCTTGTACGCCACCGCGCCGAGTCCGCGGTAAATGGTGAAAACCGGGTGGGCGAGATAGAGTATGTTGCCATTGATGACGCCGCAGTCGTATTCCGCTCTGGCCGGATCGTTCGGGGTGTGTTGGTGGCTGCAGAAGTGGCGGAAATCACGGTTGAAATATGGGTCGTTGACCTTGCCGAGCGACTCGCCACCCGCAGCTTTTATGCGCTGTGATTTCATATACATCACGACCGGGGATTTTACAAACGAGGGCGCCAGGTCATCACGGGGCACGACATAATCGGGGCAGAATTCGGTCGTGCCCGAATACTCTGCTCCTACGTCGAAGACGAAACCGGTGTTGTCCTGATTTAGTCCGCTTTCCCCGGTGAGGAACAGTTTGCCTCCGGCGGACAGATAGGCGTCGAGTTTGTCCTTGAGTTTGCCTGCCGGTTTGATCTGGTCGGGCAAGATGATGAGCTTGTATTTTGAAAAGTCCATCTCTCCGTCTATGACGTCGAAGAGATATCCTTTCTCAAGCAGGATCCTTCCCGCGCCGATGTCCGCGTCGTCATTTCTGCTGGTGTTGTTTACTGCCTGAACCGAGAGGAGGCCGATGTCGGCGATGGTCTCGGCATTGTCGCACCACTGTTCCTTCTCCTCTACCTCTTTATAGGCGGCACCGATAATCCCGTAGGTAGAAGCGTCGATTTCGGCGTTGGGGTGGAGCTGGTCGCCAACGCTGCATTTCGACCCGTAGGCGATCATGGCCGCGCATTCGTAGCGCAGGGCGTTGGGATGTTTATAGCCGCCGAACTCGCCCCATGTGGTGTGGAACTTTCCCGTCATGCCGAGGAAGTCGTGGTCGAGCTGCTTGCAGTATTTGGCGCTGATCGGGAAGTGGTCGTAGCCCCAACCGCCGGTGGGCAGGCTTTCGAGTTCAAGGTGGCTGAAATATTTCAGGATGTCCCGGTGGCCGCGGCTGATGTGGCCGCTGTTATGGAAGATCGGCATCTCGGGATTGTCAACCTTCGCGGCTGCGGTGGTGCGCTTGTAATATTTTTCAAGCGCCATCTGCGAACACTTTTTCCTGTCCTCCTCCTTGAGCGCGTCCAGCCCTTCCTTTTTCATTAGATCCAAGCACCAGTTGCAGACACACTGGCTCTGGGAAATGATATCGAGGAAGATCCCGTCGCATCCCGGGAAGAGGCGCACCGCCTCCTCGATCTGGGCGCAGAGGTAATCGAGGTATGGCGAGTTGAAACACATGGTGTGAAAGCCGGGGGCGATGGGGCTGCTCGACCATCCCGCAAGCCTGCCGTCTTTATTTATCTCGCGCCATTCGGAGTGCTCCATGGTGATGCAGTTGTCCACACCGGCAGAGAGGTACACCGGCACGTTGATATCGATCTCCTTGCAGGCGTCGTACTGCGCCTTGAGCAGGTCGAAGCCCAGATGGGGATGCATGCGGCCCACCTTGGTCGGGTGGTAGCTCCAGCCGTGGTGGCACTTTGAGAAGCAGGTTATGGAGTCGACGTGCCCGGCCCGCAAAACCTCCTGCCATTTTTTCTTGTCAAACTTGCTTCCTATCTCGCGTATGGCGGGGGAGGTGTGGAAGTCGAGGTGTACCTGCCGGAATCTCAGCCTGTGCATCTTTGCTCCTTTGGTATGAGGATTAATTTGCTCCGGGTTACTATAATAAGGTAAAGCTTTCCTGCGGCTTATGCCCAGGTGCTGCATATGGGCTATTGATTCAATATTAAACGTTAGCTGTAAAATAAGTTAGCTCTTTTTTGGCCTAAAACAATGGATGTAATCTGAAATATTGTGTGTGAAACACACATCACGGCTCTGCGTGCTTTTTGGACAGCTTTTTGTGAAAAACGTGAATATTCATTTTTGTGAATTAAAACCAATTTTTTATCGTGTGTATTTTCAGAGATTATTTTATCTTTAAAACCATGCCCCAGTGCGGTTGTGCTCTATCGAAATGACTTTAGGTAAAGGATTTATGTAAAGTATGATGCCTAAACCTCATCCTTATTTGACATTAAAGTCAGGTAAAGTATATTGAGTCGTACTTTATGGTATGCCTGTTGCAATTATCATGGCCGGAGGCCAAGAATGCACAGAAAGCGCACATTCACAACTGGCGAGGTAGCTAATTACTGCGGGGTGAATTTCCGCACCGTAATACGATGGATCGACCGGGGGCATTTGAAAGCTTTTCAGCTTCCGGGCAGGGGGGACAGGCGGGTTGAGTTGGATGACCTTCTGGCTTTTCTCAAGAAGAACGGCATGCCTCTTCCGGAAGATCTCGTCCCTCTGAACAACAGGATTCTTATCGTGGACGACGATGAGAATTTGTGCGACACGATAAGTGTCACCCTTGGCGATGCCGGATATGAGACATCAGTTGCCAATGACGGGCTGGAGGTTGGGTGTTTGCTCGAGTCCTTCTCGCCGGCAGTAATGATTCTCGACTTGAACATTCCCGGCTTGGACGGGAAGCAGGTAATAAAATTCATTCGTTCAAGAGACACCTTGGCGGCCCTGAAGATTGTGGTCATATCGGGAATGGATGCGGATGAAATCGCCAAGGTTTATGATGATGGAGCCGACGCTTATCTGAAAAAACCATTCAGGGGGCGGGAGCTGCTGGATGTGCTTGGGAAACTTATTTCGGAGAAGGTGGCGTAAAGGACGATTCTGGACGCCTCTTCTTTGGGCATTTGAGGTTTACGAGGAAGGCACAATATGATTGACGACAGCCTTATCAGTGATTTTGTTGCGGAAGGTCGGGAGATGCTTGACGAGGTCGAGCCGAAGCTGATTGAATTGCAGCAGATGTTTGAGGCCACCGGTGAGATGGATATGGATGTCATCGGTACAATTTTCCGCCTCTTCCATTCGATGAAAGGCAGTGCAGGTTTTCTCGGCCTTAATAATGTTTCCTCCGTAACCCACGAAGCCGAGACCCTGCTTGACCTTTTCCGCAAGGGCAAGGCTACCATGAAGCAGGAGCATACAGACCTGTTCTGCCGCTCCCTCGATTACACCCATATGCTCATGACCCACATAGACGAAAACCGTACCGACGCCGGTTTTGAGAACGAGACTGGCGCGCTGGTGAAAGAGCTCAAGGCCGCCATTGCCGCTGAACAATCGGGCGGGGCCAAACCGGTTTCCCCTTCCGCCAAGCCTGAGGCGCCAGCCGTTGCCAGCCAGCCTTCGCCTGCTCCGGTCAGCAAGAGTGCAACCATGGCCATGGATGTTCCGCCCGAGATGCGCGAGCGGTTTATCCAGGAAACGGATGAGCTTCTGGACCGCGCCGAGGAATGCCTCCTCCGGTTATCTGAAGGTAGCAGCGAGGATATTAGCGAACCGATTACCGAAGCTTTCCGCGCCCTGCATAGCATCAAGGGTAACTGTGGCTTCATGGGCCTTGCCGATCTTGAGCGGATGAGCCATAAGACCGAGACGGTGCTCTCCATTGTGCGTGACGGAATTATTCCTTGCGATGAGAGCAATGTCGGGATGCTTCTGAAAATTATCGACATCATACGTGAAGCCGTTGTCGAACTCTCGGGCGGCGGAAAGGGAGAGGTGCCGGCTTGCGATGTCTATCTGGAACTGCTGACCGACATGATGCCCCAGGAAATGCGTGAGGCGGAGAAAGCTGTGGCCAAGCCTGCAATGCCCACTCCTGCTGCCGTATCCGCACCGGTCCCGTCACAGCCGGAGCCAATATCGCTTGAGCCGGAGTCATCAGTTTCTGCATCAGTTGAGAAAGGTTCGGGTCCGGTTGTATACGTAATTGATGATAATGGGAGTCTGCTGGATGTGGTCAGCTATGCCCTCGAGCAGGATTCATTCAGGCCTATGGTTTTCAGCGGAGCAAAAAAGGCCCTTGCCGAAATTGAAACCGCCAAAGGTGATGATATCCCGATCATGGTCATAACAGATATCATGATGCCGGAGATGGACGGAACTGAGTTTGTAAAAGAGCTTCACGTGAAGCATCCGTCGATGCCGGTTCTTGTGATGACGGCTTTCGGCAATAAAGAGATGCTGATGAAGCTGGTCGAGCTCGGCATCGATGATTATATCGAGAAGCCTTTCGAAATCCCCGCGATTCGCCAGAAGATCAAATCTATCGTTTCAAAGGTAAAGGCGAAGGAGAAGGAGGCGGTAAAGAAGTCCGCGGACATGGCTGCCGGGGGCGGGACAAAGAAAGGCGCCATCGCCAGACGCGACATCAGAGTCGATCTTGACAAACTGGACAAGCTGATAAATCTGGTTGGTGAGCTTGTGATTGCCGAAGCCATGGTTACTCGCAATCCCGATCTTGAAGGGCTTGAACTGGAGAATTTCGAGCGCGCGGGCCATCACCTTCACCGCATCACCACCGACCTGCAGGATATTGCCATGGCGGTTCGGATGATTCCGCTCTCCGCCACTTTCCGCAAGATGATCCGTCTGGTTCACGACGTGGCCAACAAGTCCGGCAAAAAATCCAGCCTCGAACTTATCGGTGAAGAGACCGAGGTGGACAAGACCGTTATCGAGATGATAGCCGACCCCCTTGTGCATATTGTGAGGAATTCGATCGATCACGGTCTGGAACCGCCGGAGGAGAGAATCCGCATCGGTAAGCCGGAGACTGGGGTTGTTACCATCGAAGGTCGCCATGAAGGTGGCGAGGTATGGATACTTATTTCCGACGACGGTCGCGGTTTGAATAAAGAGAAAATCCTTTCCCGCGCGATTGAACGCGGGTTGATTGCAGGCGACGGCTCGGAACTCTCCGATGAGGAGATCTATGCAATGATCTTCGAGCCCGGGTTCTCGACCGCCGAGAAGGTTACCGACGTCTCCGGGCGTGGTGTCGGCATGGATGTTGTAAAGAAGAACATTGAAAAGCTCAAGGGGCGCGTGGATATCCGCAGCCGTCCCGGCAAGGGTTCCACCGTCATTCTCCGTATCCCCCTTACGCTTGCGATTATCGAAGGCATGCTCGTCAGGGTCGGGACTTCGCGTTACACAATCCCCATGCTCTCCATCAGGGAAACGCTGCGGGTTGAGACAGAAACCGTTACCGAAACCATGGACGGCCAGGAGGTTGTTAATATTCGCAATGAGCTGGTTCCCGTGGTCCGGCTGCACGAAGTCTTCGGCACAGATTATGATTCTGAAAAGCTTGAGGATGGAATCCTTTTGGTTATCGAAGACGGGCGCGAAACAATCGGGCTTTTCGTCGACGAGATCCTGGGGCAGGAGCAGACTGTTATCAAGGGACTCTCCAATTTTCTTGGTCATGCAAGGGGCATCTCCGGTTGCACAATTCTCGGCGACGGAGAGGTTAGCCTGATTATTGATGTGGCCAGCGTCCTTGACATGTGCAAGGATCTTGTTCAAAAGTAATATAACGTAGGCTGTTGTGTTCGGTTAAATATTGATAGGGAGGTGGAATATGGCTGATAAGAGAGATCTGGACGCTCTGAATAATGAGCTTTTCGAGAACGAAGACGAAGACACCATGGCGAACAAGTTCCTGACCTTCCATATCTCCGGGCAGGACTACGGGATCGAGATCCGCTACGTCACCGAGATTGTCGGCATCCAGAAAATTACCGAGGTGCCGGATATGCCTGATTTCGTCAAGGGAGTGATCAATCTGCGCGGAAGCGTTATTCCCGTCATGGACGTTCGCCTGCGCTTCAGGATGAAGCCCCGGGATTATGACGACAGGACCTGCGTCATCGTCGTTCGCCTTGAGGAAACTTCGGTCGGCATGGTTGTGGATACGGTCAACGAGGTTGTTGATATCCCCGATGAATCCATCTCCCCCCCGCCGAAGGTGAGCAGCGGCCCCGGCAGTCGCTTTATCCTCGGCATGGGCAAGATCGAAGACCAGGTCAAGATCCTGCTCGACGTGAATAAGCTGCTCTTCGAGGAGGAGCTCCAGAAGATAACGGAAATGTCGGAATAAAACTATTCGGGCGTTGAGATTGAGAGGCGTGAAGGGGATTTTTAAAGCAGAGGAAATGACATGAAAATCAGGGGAAAGATGTTTTTAGCTGGTTTTGGCGTATTTCTGGCATTGCTGGTTGTTGGCGGGGTGGCGGGATTGGTCAACTTCTCCATAGACTCCGCTACCAGCGAATCCGAGACCGCGCGACTCTTTGCCGAGAAGCGTAATGCTCAGTTGGAAATCCTGAATGAATATAACCTTCGGCTTGTGGCTCTCACCCTGAATGCAATGGACTCCATTATAGACAAGGACAGCGGGAGCATCAGCAAAGAGAGGATGGGCGAGATCAAAGACAACGGCGAATGGTTGCTTGCCCATGTCAAGGACATTGCTGAACTTGCTGATACGGACAGCGAAAAGGCTGAAGCTGAGACTTTGTCCGTAAACGTTAACAAGTTTGTCAACGCCGTGCGGGATGACTTGCCTGCCTTGATTGCGTCGAGTGCCGCAACCATGAATAAATTCAAGGGAGCAGATCAGGGGAGTGCTGATTTTGCGCGGGCGGAAGCGGGGGTAAAAGCAAAATTTGACGAAATGGATGACACCCTTGATGTCGCATCAAGCCAGGTCAAAGGTACAATTAAAGCGCTTATTAAAAGTGTCAGGGATGAGGCGCGTGATGCCAACACCACAATGGCGGCAAAGATGCTTGAGGTGAAGAAAGTCATATCCGATGGTGACACAGCCCTCTTGGCGTTCGGCGCCGTTGTGATACTCATCTCGATCCTCGTTGCCATCCTGTTCTCCAATAGCATAACAAGGCCTATCGCCCACACGGTTGATGCATTGAATTCAATTGCCGCTATGGGGGATATCAACCTGGTGCTTCCCGAAAAACTTCTCGCCAGAAAGGATGAACTGGGCGATCTTGCTAAGGCGTTGAAGGAACTGGTTGAGTTTCAGAAGCACGAGGTTGGCTCCATCTCCGCCATTGCTGGAGGCGACTGGACAACCTCGATTGCCATCCGTTCGGATAAGGACACGCTTGGGCAATCTCTTAATGGAATGATTGAACAGATCAATAATGTCTTGGGGCAAATCAAGGATGCTTCCCTGCAGGTAAATTTCGGTGCGAACGAAGTGTCTTCTGCCAGTCAGGCTCTCTCTCAGGGTGCAACCGAGCAGGCGGCTTCGCTTGAGGAGATAAGCAGTTCCCTGACCGAGATCGGTTCGCAGACGAAGACGAACGCGGAAAACGCCAATCAGGCGGCCCAGCTGTC
>JAFGWW010000220.1 GCA_016936955.1 Planctomycetota bacterium
CGTCACCAACGGAATCGTCGTCACCCTGATCCTTGCCTTTATTGCCGGAGTCGTCGATGTCGTCGTCTGCGGAAGGCTGTTCGTCACCATTGCCGGAATCGTCCCAAGACGCGTTGTCCTCTGCCGCGGCTTCCTCCTGTGTTTGTGCATCAGGATCGGAAAGGCCGCCAGCGTTGTCGCCGGAGCCGTCGCCATCATCGCCGATATTGTTGTTGCCAGCGCCAAGGCTGTTCTCGGAATCAAAGGAGAAAGACTCCAGCGTAAGGGTTTTCATTATCGCATTTGCTGCGTGCTGGACATAGTCGATGCGGATGTCGTTTTCGAAGAGGGATTTCTTGAAGCCGCCAAGAGCTTTCCATGGTTTCGGCACATAATATGTGTTGTTGCTGTCGAACTGGGTCTGCATGATAAAACGCAGCCCGAGCAGGATTGCCTTACGGTATTTCTCCATGCGCGTAGTGTCGCCGACTTTGCGGGCGAGGTCCTGAGCGTCGATCAGTCCTTCGAGGTATGCGCTTGTGCGGCAGCCGAAGGGTATTTTTTTGGGGAAGCCGCCAAGTTCGTCTGGGTACTTCGGGGCGAGAAGCTGGTGGTTATCCACAAGCCAGTCGTTCATCTCGAAGATGAAGTCAGCGAGTTCCTTGTCGCCAGTGACCTTGTGGAGAAGATAATAGGCCTGGGTCTGCCACGGGACGAAGGCCGTGTTTTTGTTTCCCTGCCAGTATTGGCGATAGTAGGGAAGGGCTTTCTGCAATGCCTCTACATATTCGCGCCGTTTGTTTTTCGAGCGGTCATACAGGGTAATCAGCGCCAGCATCGCCTCACCGGGGTAATAGTCGATCCCGTTTTCGCCGCCTTCGAGGAACATGGTTTTGAAAGAGCCGTCCGGCTGTTGCATGTCGAGAAGCGACTGGGCAAGTATCGATTGGGTGAGGGACGCCGCATCGTTGTTCGCCAACTCGCTCAGGGCGAGGATGATAAACGCGTTATAGGCGATTTTCGGATTCTCATCTATGCCAATATAGGAGAGGCCGTCTTCGCTTTTCTTTATCTGTAGAGTGTAGTGGTCGACGGAATCCTTGATCTTGCTGTTGAGGTCGTCGCGCTTGAGGAAGTTAGCCGCCTTGGCTGCAATCCAGAGGGCTGCCATCTGTCGGATATGGTTGTTCTTGTCAGAGAGCTTGTCGCGGCTCGCGTCGTATTCGTAATCGAAGAGCCCGCCCTGATCGAGCAGGTGGGTGCCGAAATAACCGTAGGCCGATTCGAGAGAGTCGGCAAGCTGTTTCTGGTTGACCGCGCTCCCGTCCACCAGCATGCTTCCCCTTATCAGCGGAATCACGTTTGTGCGTGTAGCCATGAATGATTCGCTCTGGTAGCGGTAGATTGTCGCCCCCGGTTCCTGGTATGCTTTTTCCGGCAGCCCCGCCTGTATGCACAGTTGGCGAAGGGTTTGCCAGACGTTATAGCCTTTCTTTACCGGGATCGATTCGAGAAAGAGGGCGCCCTTGCCGTCCTTGCTGACGCCGACGGCGTGGATGCCCGGTTCAATACCGGACTGAATCGATTTGCGGTCGTACTTTTTTAGCGAGTTCCTGTCGTAGAGGATGCTCACCACGATAAACGCATCATCCACCTCTTCCGGCTTGAACGGTCCGCCAAACGCTTTTTCGTCGATGGCTTTTTGCGTGGCCTCCTCAAGGTCAAGCCATAAGTCGCCGGGGTTCTTCCCGCCCCGCGACCCACTCTGGCACCCGCGTACCACGCCGTTTGAATATAGAGTGACGTAAAGGCGGTTGTATTTAACGAGTATGTTGGGCTTGTTCGTTTTTGTGGTTTCTTCGCGCCCGGCAAACTTGTCGATTATGCTATAGGCTGCGTTTGCCATGAGTTGCTTTTCGGCGGTAGTGAGGCTTGCTGGCGTGCCGAGAGGAGTCGTATCCGCGCAGGATGCCTTTGTGGCGGCCGTGAACCAAATGGACACGGCAATACATATTGATATGTTTATCGCTTTCACAAAAGTACGCATTGATTATCCCGTTTGTTTGTAACTGATATATCCTGTTTTGCCCGACCTGTAAATCTACCATAAATCAGAAAATGGCGCAATACATGCAAAAAGCATAATAATGTAAATGTTGCCGCCTTTCTTATGGTTGATGCCAGGCATTCATGTCACATAGACGGTCAGGCAACCTGTACGAATATAGCCATTATGCAACCTGCTGCGCAAAATGGTGAAAACGTGGTGTTATGCCCGTGGCCGTCCGTGCCACGGTGTGCTTTCTCTAGGTAATTATGCCCCAACCTGGCTGTAATTTGCCAGATTATGCAGATAATCACCGCGTAAATGCAGCCGTTTGCCAGTTTTTCCAAGCCCATGAATGCGCCCGCCATCGCACCCAGAGATGCGTCGCCGAGTGCAATGCTGCTTAATGAAATCTGCCCGGATTCTGCATCTGAGGTGGTGCGGCACAGAAGATTAATCACGTAGCATGCCAGAAAAGCAAAACAGGCCCCGAGGGCGGTGCCGTATATGGCGGAAACAATAGGAGCGAGCTCTGGTGCCGTTTCGGTCTGGATAGACACGGATTGGCTATGCATAAACTGGAACGCAGAAGACAATGCAAGCCCTGCCGCCATTCCTGGCAGGGTCAGCCGAAGATATGTTTTTCCACGGTCTGCTCCGATGAAGAAACAGGCGATAAGGAAGGCGGCAAGCATAAGGTCAGACATCGTAACCAGCGCGTTCTCTAGCATTGTAAAGCTTTTAAAGGCATTGTGATAGCCGATTGCTCCGCATATGGATGCCGTCAGGAGTTCAACCAGCGGGTATCGGGCAGATATTCTCGCCGAGCAGTGCCTGCATCTGCCTTTAAGGAATATGTAATTAATGATAGGAAATAACTCAATAAGAGTTATGCGATTTCCGCAATGTGGGCACATGCTGGGGGGAGCGATAAGGCTAAGGTTTTCCGGCAGCCTGAATATGACTACGTTCAGGAGCGACCCCGTGCAGGCTCCCCATAGGAAGGTGAAGGTGAAATAGGTTGCCCTGATCGAGAATTCCAGATCAGGTGGTATTTCTGCCATGCATGCATCCTTTGTTTGCGCCATTCGCCTCGGGGTTCAAGTTTAGCTCTTCTCGCAACTGGCCACAGATCTGTCAAATGTAAAAGTTTTTTTGTCTTTCTAGTTTCCCGCAAATTTGATACTTTTGTGGCGGGAGCAGACAAGGCATTTTTGAGCGAAAATTTATTCCAGGGGATATGGCAAAGACTGCCTGCCTGTTGATGCTTGTTATGGTGACACTTCTGTTCTGGCGCATTAATCGGATTCACTGAATGGTAAAAGAGATTATACGTCGCTTAAAACGCCTGCATGGTGACGACTCCGGTGTGGTAATGCTGGAGACGGTTCTCGTGTTTCCCATCCAGCTTATGCTTATGATGGTAATCTTCCAGTTGGCGCATATATATGTAGCGGCGAACGTAATGCAGTATGCCGCCCTGCAGGGGACGAGGACTGTCCTTGTCAACTACCGCGGCAACAACGAAGAGGAAGCGTGCCGCAAGGGAGTGCGCGCGGCATGGACCATCATGAGTACGATCAACAATGCGGGTGGAGGCACCAACCGCATACGCGTTCCCGCAAACCACTACGCTTTCCCTTCCCTCAGTTCCGGCGGGCAGGAGAATATAGTCCAGTCACCGCAGCTGACCTATCTTTACGGGATGGACGATGTCTCGTCGATATATGCCGGTACAGGGGATGATGTGGAAATCATGATGGCTTTCCGAACCCCGTCCTTGCCGGGAAGGCCCGAAACCGAGATCGGAGGGCAGGTGGGTTACTGGTTGGAGCTTGTGGTGCCGGTGGGAGGTCCGTTTATATATCATGCAATGAACGCCATGGGGCACCCCGTCAAGGTTGACCCGACCACCAAGCGGGGGATGATACTGATGCAGCAGAATTCGCGTCTGCCCAAGCCGTGGCCCCACTGATTTTAAAGGTACGAAGAGATTTACTGAATGCATACACTCGCAGCTACAATCAGACACCGCATCAGGCGGCTCCCGCAGGACGAGAGCGGCCAGAGCGCGTTGTTCGCTGTTTTGACGCTGATGCTGATCATTATCGTTCTTGCTTACACCTTCAATGTAGGCATGACAGTAAACCAGCGCGTGCGCCTTCAGCATGCCGCAGACTCTGCCGCCTTCTCCGGCGCGGTAGTCGAGGCCAATGCCCTTTCCTCAATCGCATGGCTCAACAACTGCGAAACATACCTGCACAGCAAACTACAGCAGCACATGATTGATGTGGTCATGTATTCCAGCGCATCAGCCGTTGCGGAATGGGGGCGTTACAACTACAGCAAATACAGCAGCAAGAGTGACCGCAAGGCCTATGAAACGCAGATCATCCCGCATTTCCTGCCAGTTCCTTTCGTTACCGAGAACGAAAATCTGGAAGTCTTCGGCGCCATGCAAAACCTGTCCGGCGCGAGTAACGGTTATCCTCCCGCAGGAACGAGCAACCTTGCCAATCCGGAAGAACCGGCCGAGGAATTCGCCGGTGTTCTTGACCACCGCACCTTCAAAAATGACGTCGACACCGATATCTCTGACATCCTCGATCAGTTGGAGGAGAATGCCGAAGGGTTGCCCGACGCAATCCAGAATATGGACAATCCTCTTGATGGCCTGCTTGATGTGCTGACCGATGTGCTTGATCCCGCCACGATTGCAACCAACCTTGCCCAGGGAATCGTCTCCGGCATTGCAGAAGCGACGGTTGACGCGGCCAAGAAAGCGGCCACTGGCGGTTCTTTCAATTTTAATTTCACCAAGGTTATCACTGATGCCGTAAAGAGCGCGGTAGGCGAGACATTCCAAAGCCTTATCGAAGGACTCGTCTCCGGCCTTACGGATTTTGCTACGGCTACGGTGCAGGATACAATCGAAACCATTCTCGACCAGCTTCTGCAGATGGAGGAGAAACAGTTCAAAACCTTTGCCGAGGTTTTTGAGAATGATCTCTACGGGCGCCTTAATGATAAATATGACCTCTCCGTTAACAGTCCGGCTGGACTTGTGGCTGCCACCAAGGATCATATCCTGGACGATGCGAAAAAGTGGATCGCCGACGCCGACGAGCGCGAGCGTCTTGGCGAGACATGGATCAGGCAACTCTCCCTGACCGCTTCCGCTATTGCGAAGGCTATGCCAGAGCTTATCAGGAACGAGATACTTTACTCAACCAGCGTAAACTGCCACCCGGACACCCTTGTGGCTATCTTCCCCGCCGCCAAGAACCCCAGCGGCAGCGGATATACCGGCAATATTCATTTTGACGGCGCGCCGGCTCTGGCCACGACTGATGCGGAATGCAACAACAGCTTCTTCCGCTATGATGCCTACACGCAAGACCCGGCCACCAATCGTTTCCTCTCCGAATCTCGCAGGCAGGCGTATAATCAGGGATTCAAGTATGTACGCAAGGAGACCAAAGGCTCCCAGAAAGATACGATAACGATAAAGCCTGAAATCGCCTACTGGTGGGATGAGTATGAGGGTAAATACAAGGAAGAGGGCGACAAGTCTGTATTTATCGCCCTTGAACGATGCTGGAACGCGAAGGACAGGCTGGTTCCCGGCAGTTGTCCGGACGATGATGTCTGCCCGATCGGATATTGCCCTGGACGCACACCGGGCTCACCCATGGCCAAGCCGATTGACCGGGACAACGCCGCCGACGGACACTGGCACCTTGAGCACGGCCATGCCCACGGCCCTGACTGTAAACGGACTTACGGAGGCTTCTGCATCGGTTATATGCCACCAGGTGTTTTCCAGTGCCTTATCCCGCCGATCGCGCAGGAAATTGCCGGGCAGAACCACCACTTCAAGTACCTTAACCATGAAACCAACTTCCATTGGGACCCCATCGCCGATGAATTGAAACACGTCTACTGCGAGGTTGCGTGGAGTAATGCCTCGAAGGGCATGGATCTTTTTGGTGGAAGCAAGAAGCAGCAGGAGCAAAGCGAGGACGAAGAGAAGAGCCGTTACCCGGATATTATTCCCGGTATCGGGATGATGAAGATCTGCTGGTGTCTTCTTAAAACCAGATTCCAGATTGTCATGATCGGTCCTTTCCCGTGGTTGCAGATATTCTGCGAATGCGGACAGCATGGAACACCGGGATCAAATCCTCCGACCTCGATCAAGTGGAGCGGTAAAACCAATAATACTGAGAAGCACGGCCTGCCTGTTGGGTGTTTCCCAGCCTTCTTCTATGATTATATTCCGTTCCCTTGGGGCTGGCCGCTTTCCAACTGGCCTTCGGGTCAGAACTTCCCTGGTCACTTTTACACCAAAATGGACTGGGAAGGTCGATTCTCCGGCGACAAGTATTACTATTCGCGTACCCATTACATGTCTTTCGAGGGTGGTACAACCGACAGCGTTACCGGCTACGGCGCGGTTGACGCTTTGCTTGGGATGCTGCCTGGCGCGCTTGGTAAAGTAGTATTCATGACAGCCGAGATTTACGGGCGCGTAACTAACTGGATGAGCCGTAAGGGGCATCACGGGTTCATGACCTGTCCGCTCTGCATGAAAAAATGTCCGGCCTGTGGCGAGACCCATCTTGCGATGGATCTGGACGGCGACAAGCAATCAGATGTTGGCATGTATTACTCCGACCTTCTCGATGGCCACGACAAGGATACTGGTTCGTACAAGGATTACGATCTCGACCTGAATATCGACGAAGGCGCCACTGGCGACTGGAAAGATAATTTCTGCTGCGACAGGTTCAACCGTAAATGGTTCTCGCCCGAGCGAGGTTTGACCTCCGACCCGCGCACCGACCTGTCGCCCACGGTTGTGGCAACGGAGAATCTTTTCCGCTACGGAATTACGGTCGGCCTTTATCAGCCCCACAATACATATTTCTTCAAGAGCTTTTTCGGAACGCGTACCGGCTATGTTGCTGTTGCTACCGCCAGGGTAGGTTTTGTTGAGCAGGGCTCCGCCCTTAACGGGCTTATCGGCAGCATTATTCAGCAGACTGGCGGTTCTGGCTCGGTGGAGCCGCAGATCATTACTGGCGCTTCCGAGATCATGACCGACGGCTCACGCTGGAAGCTGGATGACGTCAAGAGCCAGTTCCTCGATCTCGCCTCGAACAAGGGGCCGCGTGGAAACCTGTATTATCCCGCGTGGGGGGCGAAACTGGTCAGCACCCGTCAGGGAATCCTCCCGGGCGGAACCAGCGGCACCCGCTACAATACTCCCGGCACCAGTGATATTGC
>JAFGWW010000221.1 GCA_016936955.1 Planctomycetota bacterium
AATCAAACCATCGACAAATGGGAGGACTTTCTTTTCCATTCAATCCCAACCACCACCGAAAGTGCGAAACTTATTGTACGTTATCTCGACACTTACTCCCGTGTTGCCTTTGCGAAACTATATGACCGCAAGAATGCTTTGTTGGCTGACGATCTCCTCAACGACCGGGTACTTCCCTTCTTCAAGGAGCATAAAGTACCCATGCTGCGCATCCTGACGGACCGCGGCACGGAATACTGCGGCAAGCGTGAATATCACGCTAGTACACAATATCCAAGAAAACAGGACCCAAGCTGCTGCCTGAGTCCCAAGTTCTACAGTAAACGAATGAAGCACCAAAATTCATCCCACTCCCTGACTTTGCCAAGGCTGGACGTCATTTCACTAGTATTCTCTAGAGGGGATGATGGTCCTGCGATCTTTACCAAATATTCGACTTACATAGGCTTCTTCTTCAGTGGAATATCCGTATGTCAAGCGATCCGTGCGGTATGGCTTGTCCGTTATTGACTCGGTGGCTGTCAGTGTGAGAACTTCTTTATCACCTCTTTTCACCACGAAGTTTACCGCGCCGGGTTCAGTTGGAATTCTCGCGCTGTCTATTCCGGCTTTGACGTTGCCAGCAAATTTATTATTGATCCATACCGTTGCCGATTCCTTCAGAATGGTTACTACCTCAATATAGTCTGATGCAGTTTGAGGGAGCATGCCTTCATTGTGCAGCTCAAATGAAAATTGCGGCTTAGTGTCTGACCGGTATTTTTTGAAGAAAACGGCGGCTTTTTCTTTTTCCGGTTTGTAATCTGGATTCGCCCAAAGATGTTTGTAATAATTCAGGATCATGGCGAATGCGAAATTATGGTTTGCTTCTGGTGCCAAGTGATGGCCCTCGGCAAAATCATTCCACGTGACAATATTGATAATGCCTGATTCCCTCTTAATGCCCCGCTCAAGACTTTGTCGGAAAGATTTGGTTAGCTCAAGCTCCATATAATGCTTGAATTGATTTTCTATGCCAAGATCAAGGGCACGCTTGGTCTTGAAGATCAGATCCCATGTCTTGGTTCTGTCGTAAGATTTTGATGAATAAAAGTCAATGGTGGCCGTCTGCGTGTAGGTCCGGTTGCGTTCAGACGCAAGCTTGGCAAATTTATCGTAGATATTTCCTTTATGGTATCGGTAATCGAGTTGGCACCATCCCCATACAGCGGGGAAATACGAGAGCATCTCCTCTTCATATTCAGGGTCATCCTTATCCGTGAGTTTAAGGAAGAAATATACCCATGCTGCTTTTACGCCTATGGCTTTGCTAAGGTTTTCGTAGGCAAGAGCTGCATATTTTATTTTCGATGCATCTTTCATCACAGACCACGAACCATCAATCTCATCTGCTAGACCGTCTGCCATCCAAGTGAAGAAGACATGGCGCCCGTCCGGCGATTTCAGCCAATACTCGGCTGGTGTATTCTTGATCAGTTGTGAAGTTCTATTTGCCCATCGCCCTATCTTTTCCTTTTCCGATAGTTTGTGGTTCGCGTTGGCGAAGCATAATGTGAACTTAAAGTCAGCCTTGAGTTTTTTAGCTGCGTTAATTAGCAGTTTGATACGATTGCAGTATCCATCGATAAGCCCATCATCGCCAAAAGGGTAGTAGAATTGAAAGCCGGTCAACCCACAAGCAATAGCAGCTTTTATCTCTATCTCTGCCACCTCCTCCTGACTCTTGACTCCGGCTGGCGACCCCTCGCGGTAGTCAATGTATGGAAGGAACTGTATATAGCCGCCAAGTGATTTAGTCGGGCCGCTCCTGTCGTAATGATCCCGTTTCATAAAAGCCAAATCAGCACTCCCTTTCCCCAAGATTGTGCACATGTTATGGGCTATGATGTGCCTCTTGTCTGTTATAGGGAGGGAGAGCACGCGCCGGTTTTTCAATTCAAGCGCAATGGTGGTTCTGTCTGGCTTGGCCGCATTTTGCTCTTGCCCCTGCAATCCAAAACAGACACAACAAGTAAAAGTGAAGGCAAAGAAAACTTTCCGGATTAGATTAATCGCCCGTAAACCGACTTGACTAGGAATACAATTACTCATGAAGTTGTCCTCTGTCTGGTGTTACCTGTTGTAATGAGTTCCTGGCGATCGTGATGTCCTTGTGTGTTCCGTTTATGGCGATTGCTTCTTGTGCTTTGCGCCATAATCCGGGGGCTCTGAATGTGTTGCTCACGATATTTATTCCCACGCAACCCAGTGATTGCGCATTGCAATCTCCATTTGTTATGCAGATTGCATAATTCCGCTTTAGATATTGGTTTATCGGTGGGTTTAAAATGAATGAGCTGTCAGAAACACTAAACTTGTTGCCTGTAATTGTCGCGTCTTTAACTGCCTTCATTAGTATGGCGGGCATGTTACGCCAATCTGAAAAAACATTGCCGCTGATCTTTATGTTTGACTGATACCATTCATCAGAGCAAACGATGCCGGTATCAAGTTCATCCTTTATGTGTTTGTAAGCGGCGAATGATCCGCAACCAATAAAACTGTTTTTATTGATTGATGTGTTATCCCCTGTAAATTTTATTCCATATTGTCTGGCAGATAATACTTTGTTGCCTTCCACTTTCGCATTGCTCGCAAGCAACAAAATTCCATTCCTATTACCGCCGGTAAGGATGTTGTTCTTGATAACCACATCAATGTTTGTCTCAGGATAAGGCTTAGGAAGCTTCTTTTCGCTGTGCACCCCGTTGTATCCGTGACCAATGCCGTGATTGAGGAATGATATCATATCATCACCGCAAGACATAATACGGCAATTCTCTATCGTTATTCCTTTGGATTGTTGCACGTCTATGCCATCGGCGCACCCGGAAACCATTCCCCCGGCTATAGGCTCAACAGAGCAACCAGTTATTTTGCCATCAAATATACCCCTCAGTTTTATGGAGAAGTGCAAGGCGCTATTTACGGCGATATTTTTCAATAGCAGTTTTTGGCCTTTTTCAAAGAAAAATCCGTCCTGGGCCCCTCGTTTCCAGATGACAATTGGATCGCCAATGGCCCAGTTGTATTGCCCGTTAACGACCTGATCCTGATCAAAAAAGCCCGTCTTGATTTCTATTTGTTCAAGTGTCGTTCCAATATGGCCCACAATCCCGCCAGCATAAGTTTTCACTTCGAGCCATGACGGACTACCCGGCTTTGGGAGGTAACTTTTACCTTTAATGCCTACGCGACTCCAGAACTTTGAGTTTGGCGTAACCTTTAATTCATCGACACTGTTGAATCCTTTGTCTAAAGATACGGTTACATGGTTTTCTTTTTGATTTACTGTGACAATCCTGCCTTGTATGAATGGGAGGGGGCGGTAGGAAAGGGTAAGGTCTTTTATTGTAATATTGCGGAATCCTGCGATTTTGAAAAAATACCCCTTTTGGCAGTCCAGGGCATCCTTTGCAACGAGAATAGCACCATTGCCTTCAATTGAAAGATCAGATACCCCATCAACCCCGATGACAGCATCGAATGTGTTTTTATCGTGAGGTTGAATAATGTATTCCCGTTTTGAGAATATCAACGTCTTCTGGCCCTGTATGTCTTTCATTGCCAGCAAAGCTGCGTTGATTATCTCCCTGTCATTATCCCCCGGGTATTTATCGACATGAAAGGTATTTTGCGCCAAGGCCCAATTTGAAGTAGTAAGAAGCAATGCTATATATAGAGCTGTTTTCCGCATATTTTCCCCTGAATCAGATCAACACAAAACCTTATCGTGCATTATCTGGAGTCTTAAGGCAACACTAAATACGTGTTGTGCTTGATTAAGGTTGCCGATGGGATAAAATAGTATTAGCCATCAGGAGGCGATTCCATGAGACAGCGCAGAACAGCTTTTACGCTGGTTGAATTGCTTGTCGTTATAGCAATCATAAGCATACTGGCCGGTTTGCTTCTTCCTGCATTGCAGGGTGCCCTCGAGGCCGCTCGCATGGCCCACTGTTCAAATAATCTGAAACAACTCGGATTGGGTCAGCAGCTTTACATAAACAGTAATGACGATACTCTTCCCGGTGTTTTCAATGGCCACGGTTACGGCCCCTCAACCGGTTACTGGTGGCACATCCTTGCAGAATATGTGGGTGAGGAAGAAGGGGCCGATCATTATGCTCTCCTCAGTTGCCCCACAGCAGACTATTCCGGATCTGAAAAATTTCCCAGAGCATACGGCGTTAATGATCCTTATATCTGGGGATATCCATATGATGGCGCTACCTACAAACCCGGATTCAGGATCAAGCTTTCCCGGGTAAAACGCCCTACTAAAATATTTTCACTGTGTGATATGGCCATGAGCCTTGACTATGGAGGCGAGTCCTACATTCACATGAATGCTCCTCACGAATGGCGAACATGGTGGTGGAATTATACTTCCGCGCCAGGCGCTCCTCTTCCGCCGTACGACGACACTGATAATGTGGGATGGGCCGATCATTGCCCGAGGTTCCGTCATAATCAGGATAAATTCTGTCAGTTCGTCATGGTTGACATGCATACGGTGTCAATGACCATGGGACAAGTCACCGCCTATGCCATGTGGAACCAATATTAAGGGCAACCAGCATATTTTGCCATACCGGCGGCACTTTCTCAATATCTGTTGAATGTATTGTAAGCGGTTACTTTATCCATGCTTTTGCTTTCTGCATGCATGTCCATCATGACAAAATTTGCTCTTTGGTCTTGTACATGCCGGAATCTTGGACAATGATCCGACCAGTAATCCCCACTCATATCAATATCTTCGTATATGGGCAAAGGTTGGCTGGGATCAGCGGTATAGTTCCACCACCATGTAAACCATGAATGTGGCGCACTCATGAAAATGTATGCCTGACCGGACGAGTCACTGCTCATTGCCGCATCCCCAAGTGAGATCAGCTGCGCAGGATGTTTGACCTTTGTTATTTTAGTCCGGAAATTTGCCGGTATGCTTGGCGGCGGAGGCCCATTTACATACGCGTGTTTCCATACCTCAAGGTTGGGCCCGTAAAGACGTGGGTGTTTTGCGCTACCTTGATAATCTGCCGTAGGACATGTAAGTAAGGGATAGGAGCTTGCCCCGTCTTCCGCCCCTGTATATTTGGCAATGATGTTGTACCAATACGTCGGAGTAGAACCATCGCCATTGAATGAGGCTGGCAGGCGGTTCCAGTCACTCTCATACAGGCTCTGGCTGAGTCCAAGCTGTTTAAGGTTGCTGGCGCACGCAGTTGTCCTCGCAGATTCCAGAGCTTGTTGCAACGCAGGCAGCAACAGGGCGGCCAGAACCGTTATGATGGCAATAACAATCAGCAACTCGATCAGGGTGAAACCATTTCTGTCCGAGCTATTGTTCTTTATGCGCATCCACATTCTGTCATCCTTTACGTTGATGCTGGCCTTACTGGATATTTACTCTACCCTGAATGGAAAATTAGCTGTGGCCGCTCCGCCTTTTCCGTCGTGAACCGTAACAAATATGCGGTAATTTCCGGTCTTCTCCGGGCTTTTGAAAATGCAATCAGGCCCATCTCCCTTCTGGATCAGTTCAGGAAAGGATGGTGGAGTGCTTTCGCGCTCACCGCCGACCTTGAGGTCTGTGCTTTCTGCCATCATAGCCCACGTAAAACTCATTTCGTCGCCATCAGGATCTTTTACTTCCAGATAAGCCGTTTGCGCGCGACCGGGCTTGCACGTCTTGCCATATACAGGAGAAGTCAGTTCTTTGATTTTTGGGCATCGGTTCTTAGGCCACTCCCCGGTCCATGCTTTGGTCATGGCGTCAACCTGCGGAAGCTTCTCCATGGTCGGAAGGTACATGCCATACCAGGTTGAGGTGCACTCCTGTTTCCAGCCCCAAAGGAAAGCGAAAGTACCGAGACAAAGCTCCTTTCCTTTATTGGTGTCAAATACCAGAGTATGGGATGCGTAGAAGGAACGGGCTTTTTCCTGGCTTGTCGCCTCATAAGGAGCCCCCCACGAAGTTTTCTGCACCTCCCAATGGCCCGACACCCCGAATTCGGTCACGGCAAAAGGCTTGCTCCAGCCAGTCGCTGTCAGTGATTCGCCGGTGCCAGAGGCTGAAGAGTAGGTATTGATGCCGAGGATATCGATGCTGGGGCAGTACTCCATAACCGATTTGACTTTGGCCGGGGTGCTGCTTGCGATAACAGTCATTATCGGGTGGTTGGGGTCTTCTTCCTTGATTATCTTTGCAAGTTCCTCGACCTCCTTGAAGACCTTGACGCTGCCGGTTGCCGAGGTAGGGCCTTCCATCTCATTGCCAAGCCCCCACACAAGGACAGCCGGGTGGTTCTTGTATTTTCTCACGCAGTCACGGACATGCTCTCTTTGTTTATTTATTGAAGCCGGGTCATCATAATTAAAGCCATGCCGCTCATGCTGGACCCAGATACCGGGAACAACCTTAATGCCAACGCGATAAGCGCGGTCGATAAATCGTTCGTCGCCGGCTACCTTGTCTTCAAGGGTGCCTATGCCCCAGGTGCGTACGCAGTTGCCGCCGGCAGCCTTGAGCTGCTCAAGCATGCCCGGCAAGACTGCACCTCCTGCGCCCCTGATCGGAAGCTCCTTGCCTTCCACATAAACTCGCCAATTGCCATCCTTGTTCTTCGCCAGTGTTACCTTTTCCGGCTTCTCCGGGATAGCGCCTTTCTTCATTTCAACCTTCGGCACAGGAAATTTTTTAGCCTCTGCCGCGGAAGCATTGATTTGGATAATGGCGAACAGAATAACAAGTAGGGCGCAGGCTTTTATAATGCTTCTGTCATGGTCATATCTATTCATAATCTTTCCTCGGTCAACGCAAGGCCCGGTTATCATTTACTCATCATCAAACTCAAGCTCTACAACCTTCTTCTTGGCCGCTTCCGCCGGTTTCCAGAACCACCCCTTGGGATCCCAGCACTGGCAGTAGCCATAATCATTCATACAGCTTTTGTATGCCTTGATCGCAGCCGCCTTGTCACCTTTCTGAACCAGCACCTCGCCCTTTATATACATGCAGGTACCCACATCATTGAGAGCCCAGTACTTCTCTGTCTCTTCCTTGGGGTCGTTTTTCGGATATTCCTTCAGTGACTTCTGCATCTCCTTGGCCTGGGCACCATAAAGTTTTTCACACGTCTCAATAACTTTTAGTGCCTCGTCATACTTCTTTTCCGCCAACAGATCCCAGGCCTTGGCCGTAAGCTTGAAAGAACGGTTATCGTCCTCTGCCTTTGCTATATTCCCGATGGTTACAAAAATGGCCGCGACCGTAATGCAGAGGCTGAGTTTTGCAATAAAGTGCTTCATGTGGCTTTCCTTTCTTATGAGCTTATTTTCATACCGGTATAGTACCGGTATTGTTAGACTACGCTGCATTCGGCTGTTTGTCAAGGAGATGATCCTGTATTATTTTGAAATATTTCATAAATTCGAGCTTTTTTTGGCAAACACCACATTAAACCGGTATAATACCGGTTGATGTTTGATGTGAACTGCCTTTTTATGCTATCACAGGTTGAGTATTTATGGCTAAGCGTAATTCTTCTGATACCTCAAGTCCGGGAAACCAGTCAAATTCGAAGCGATATATTTATGAGCAGCTTGCCGACAGGTTGTGCGCAAGTATCTCCGGAAAGTCGTTTCTGCCAGGTGACCGGATTACAAGCATGAATGAACTGGCCAGCACATGTGGTGTAAACAAGATGACCGCAATAAAGGCGGTGCGGTTGCTGGAGTCGAGAGGCATCCTCGTAACAATTCCATCGAAGGGAACTTATGTTGCAGATAATGCAATCGAACTGATGCAGGCACCGA
>JAFGWW010000222.1 GCA_016936955.1 Planctomycetota bacterium
CCGAACTTCTTGTTCTTGTAATCTTATCCTTTGCGCATTCTTTCGCGCCGCTGCCTCTTGCCTTTATCCTTGGCCTCTTTCCACTTGCCGATCTTTTCCTCGCCCTGCTTGGCGATGCCGGGAGGGACGTCGCTGTCGCCCCAGCCTTTCTTCTGGCCCTTGCCGTTGCCTTTGCCTTCGTCGCTCTCGTCCGAGCCTTTATCCGACTTCCCGGATTTCTTGTTTTCCTTCTCCTCTTTTTCCGACTTCCCTTTTCCCTTTCCCTTGTCACCGGACCAGGCATTAGATACGGTCAGAGCGGAGCACAAAAACAGGGCAACCACAAGAGCGCTCATAAATCGAAATTTATTCATTTCCTTCCCTCCATATAAAACCCAACTGATGTTTTAAGCCTACCATATTTCCCCATTTTCAACCATTCTTTTCAGGTCATGGAGATAAACTTTATCGCCAAATAAACTCAGGTGGCTGATAACCCAGAAAACGAATCTGATAAGGAACGGCGCGCCGCCGAGATCAATCTCGACGCTCTGGGTAATCGCAGTTTCGCCGCCGAGGTCCTCGAATTCATACTTCTCGTGGCAGACCCTGTCGCCCATCCCCCCCTTGCCCGCTTCGGTCATCTTCAGGGTGTAGCGCTCGAAGGGATGCCACTCGGTTATCTCCGCATCGGAATCGGTTACCCTGCCCTTGAGGGAGTAGGAGACGAGATAGTGTTTGCCGAGGCCGGGGGCGGATTCGGATTCGCAGGCGAACTCGCGCAGCTTTGGGTTCCACTTCTGAACCTTCTCCATATCGGTGACCACTGCCCACGCCGTCTCGGGAGTGCACCTTATTTTTACCGTTTCCCGAAACATTATCATCGTTCAATCTCCGCGGAACCGATCACAAACAGAACGGCCGGTTTGACCGGCCGTTGTTATGCGGCATTGCCGCTCCCCAGCGATATTCCGCCGGGGTTATTTAAAATAATTCGCGTCAGCCTGCTCGAGCCCGTCCACAGGCTTGGAGGTGCGCACGAGATGCGCCGCCTTGGGATAGCTGCCGAGGTGGACGAAATCGTCGGTCGAGTCCTTGAGTTCCTCAAGGGCTTTCTTTACCGCCGGATCGTCAACGTGGCCATCGATATCGACGAAGAAGCTGTACTCCCAATTCTTCTTCTTCGAGGGGCGGCTCTCGATGCGGGTCAGGTTGATGTTGTTGTTCTTGAAGGGCAGGAGCGCTTCGTAGAGACTACCCGACTTATTGAGCACCGAGAAGACGATTGAGGTGCGGTCGTCCCCGGAAGGTTTTCCGTACGTGTGGGCAAGGGCGACGAAGCGGGTGGTGTTATCCTGCTTGTCCTCGATGCAGTTGATTACATTGTTGAGATTGTAAAGGCTGGCGGCAACCTCGGAGGCTATGGCCGCGACGCCCTGCTCACGCGAGGCGCGTTCGGCGGCGTGGGCGGTGGAGGCGACTTCGCGCACCGGCACTCCCGGCAGGTTTGCAGCGAGCCAGCTTCTGCACTGGGCCAGGGCCTGCGGGTGGGAGATTACGATCTTGATATCCTTCAGCTCGCAGTTGCAGAGCAGGGTCTGGTGGATTTCAAGAAACACCTCGGAGCAGATCTTGAGACCGCTCTCGATAAGCATGTCGCTGGTGGCATTGACCGCGCCTTCGGTCGAGTTCTCGATCGGCACAAAGCCATAGTCCGCGTGGCCCCGCATGACAGCCAGGAAGACGTCACGGATCTGAGGCTGGGGGAGATACTCCATGGAGTTGCCGAATTTGCTGATCGCCGCCTGATGGGTAAAGGTACCGCTGGGACCGAAGTAGGCGATGCGGGTCGGCTTCTCGAGGGCGATGCAGGCGGACATGATCTCGCGGTAGACCGCGTGCAGGCTGTGGGCCTGGAAGGGTCCTTCGTTGAGCCCGTCAACCTTGTCGTATACGGCTTTCTCGCGCTCGGGGGCGAAAATCCCCTGACCGTTCTTGATCTTGATGGCGCCGATCTCGTGGGCGGCCTTGGCGCGCTCGTTGAGAATGCGTACGATATCCTTGTCGCAATCGTCTATTATCTTGCGCAGATCGTCGAGACTCATCAAATTTCCTTCGCTGTAAATAATTAATAATTCCAGATCATAACAATATTACGCCGAGGAGCCACTGTCAATCAAAAAGCCGGTTATGCTCCGGGCGCGCTTTACGCATATAGGGGACAAAGAACCGTTTTTTAGTGGCTTGTGCGGGTTGCATAAATGTATAATAAGGGGAACGTCTTTCTTGTCTCCACCTTCTTTGCGAACCTGTTTTGCGGGATTCCCATGAGTGATGAATTACTGAAAAGCGGAAAGGGCCTCCAGGCGGTGCTCTCCGAAGCGCTGGCCCTGCCGGTTTGCGCCGTGGATCGAACGGGGCAGATTGTGGCGTGGAACCACGGTTGCGAAAAGATTTCCGGCTTCGAGGCTTACGAGGTAATACGCAACAATTCCGCCCTCAAACTTCTCTTCCCCGAGACGGAGGAACGCGAGAAGGCTCTCTCCGATTTCATGGACGGGGGCGAGAAGTGGGAGTGGGAAATCTTTACGAAAGACGGCGAATCGAAAATTGTGCGCTGGACCCCTGTACGGCTTGATGGCACAGAGGCGGGCGCGGTCTACGCAATCGGGCAGGATGTGACGAAAGAAAAGCTGGTCGAGGACGCGCTGGTGCGTTCGGAACGGCTGAGCATGGTCGGCACCCTAGCCTCCGGCATCGCCCACCAGTTCAATAATATAAACACCATCATTATCGCAAACCTCTCTTTCGCCCTGACCGAGCCCAACCTCGATCCGGAACTCAAAGAGAAGATAGAAAAAGCGTACAGCGCGGTGCAACGCAGCGGCACCCTGACCCATAACCTCCTTAGCTTCAGCCGTCCCAGCGGAAGCTCCCGTCTGGCTTGCAAGCTCGACGAGGTTGTCTCCGACACCTTCCGCATAATCAGGAAACAGTTCGAGGCCGATGGGATCACCATAAGCTTCGAGAAGGAAGATCTTCCCCTGATGATGCTCGACGCGGGCCAGATCGAACATGTACTAATGAATCTCCTTACAAACGCCCACGACGCCCTTGCCGAGAGCGTGCGCAAGGAGATTAACATTTCGGTTGGGCGGAAAGATGAGCAAGCTTTTATCAGGGTTGCGGATACGGGGATGGGGATTCCAAAAGCGAGCCTCGGCGAAATTTTTACCCCCTTCTACACCACCACCAGGAAACGCAAGAGCGAGACATCTGCCAGCCTCTTCGGAGGTAATGGATTGGGGCTAAGCATCGTTTCATATATTATCAAGCAGCACGGTGGGCGCATAGATGTGGAGAGCAAGCTTGGACAGGGTACTTGCTTTACCGTATACATCCCCATAAACGAGGCAGAACAGGTGGCAGCGCCCTCGGTAATTTCCGGGGCTCCGCGCAAGGCGGTCAGGACCCTTGTCGTTGAAGACGAGGTAGACATACGCGGCATGGTCAAGGACGTGCTTGAGGGCGAGGGGCATCTGGTCGACGCCTATGCCTCGGCGGTGGAGGCGCTTGGCGTTATCGGAACGAGGCCTTACGACCTGGTCATAACCGATCTCAAGATGCCGCAGGTATCGGGCGAGGCGATTGTGGAGGCGGTGAACGTGATACCGAAAAACATCCGCCCTAAAGTCATGGTAATGACGGGGATGCTCTCCGATTCGCGGGAGGAGCATCTCAGAAATATGGGCGTAAGCGCCATGCTCAGAAAACCCTTCTCGCTGCAGGTTTTGAGCGATACATGCAACAGGATACTTTCGGAACGTTGAGTTATTCAGAATACTCCAGTTCAAACAAGGATACCGGGCGTATAATAGCCGTGGGAGACATCCACGGCTTTCTTCGTCCTCTTGAGCTATTGCTTTCCATTGTCTCCCCCACCAGCAAGGACACGCTTGTATTCCTCGGCGATGTGGTCGATCGCGGGCCGAACGCGGCGGGCTGCATCAATCTGCTGATGGAGCTGGATAAAAAGTTTAACTGCGTTTTTCTCATGGGCAATCATGAGGAGATGATGCTGGATTCGAGAAAGGGGCCGTCCTTTCTCGGCAGGTGGCTTAATTATGGCGGCGACGCAGTACTGCGTTCATACGCCAAAGACGGGAAGGAGATGCGGCTGGAAAACGTTCCGGCGCGGCATTGGAAATTCATCTCATCCTTCCGCAATTTTTACGAATCGGAAAAGCATGTCTTTATCCACGGCATGCTCGATCCCAGACTGCCGATGGAGATGCAGGACGGATACGACCTGCGCTGGAGAAAATTTTACCCCTCCGGCCCCCACCTTTCGGGCAAGACCTTTATCTGCGGCCATACCGCACAGCGGGACGGCCTCCCCGTCGATCTCGACTACGGGATTTGCATCGACACCTGCGTTTACGGCGGGGGCTGGCTTACTTTTTTCGACGCATCGACAGACGTATTCCTGCAGGCCAACGCCAAGGGAGAGCTACGCGAGCTCGCACGCGGCGAGACCAAATATTCCCTCGGCTGAAAATATGGACGCATAAAAAACGCGCCGCCCGTAGGCGACGCGTGTGTAGTTCATGGAGCTCTCGAAGATAGGTTATTCGGCCTTGTGTGAGAGCCGTGAGGCGATGGTGGGGAAGAGGCTCTCGATCTCGTTGCGGAGAGTATTGAGCTCTTCCTCGAATTTCTGCTTGTTCTCACCCACGATCTTCGCTGCGAGGCCATGGTAATACTCGATGCCTTCGATAAGGTTGGAGCGGAAGCGCTCGAAGCAGTCGGTGGTCTTGCAGGAAAGCTCAATGCGCGCCTTGTCCATCTCCGATTTCATGTGGTCGATGTAGATCGAGATCTCGCGGATAAACATGTGGGGGCGGTACTTCCCGCTCAGGATGGAGATGCGCCCGTAGATGTGGGAGATCATCTCCTCGAGGGTTGCCTCGCGGTTGAAGTTTACGATATTCGGGCCGCAGCAGACGGCG
>JAFGWW010000223.1 GCA_016936955.1 Planctomycetota bacterium
AAGGCACGGTGATTTTCGTCAGCCACGAACGCGAGTTCTGCCGCAAGGTGGCCACAAGGGTAATCGAGGTCGGCGGGGGGAAGATCGCGAACTTCCCTGGCGACTTCGAGGCTTATCTGGCCGGAATCGAAAACGAGCAGGCCGCCCCCTCGGCAGCGGGCAGGGAAAGCAAAAAGGAAAAAGCCTCCCCCTCCCCCGAAAAAGGCAGACAGAAATACGAGATGGAGAAAAAGGCCGCATCCTGCGAGAGACGCATGGAAAAGCTCGAAGAAAGCATAGCCGACCTGCACAGCCGCATGATGCAGGAAAGCGATTGGCAAAAAGCGGCGCAACTCAAGGAAGAACACGACAGCCTGCTTTCCGAGAAAGAATCCCTAGAAACAGAATGGCTGGAACTTCTCGAAGCCCTTGATGAGTAAAAAGCCGCCAATCTCCCCCGAATCCGCGAAACATATTGTCATCCTGAGCGAAGCGAAGGATCTGGGTTACGGATTAATGCCTGCAAGCCACCCGTTCATCCTGAGCTTGTCGAAGGTTGAACGAATATGCAGCCCTTCGACTTTGTCCGTACTTCGACAGGCTCAGCACGAACGGAGAGGCACATGCTGATGCAACCGTGGCTTCCGCGTCCATAGCATCAAAAGCAGGGCTATTTCCGGCAGATATTTGATCAACGAAATTGTGTAGCAAACCAATTGATGCCATAAAGGCATGATAAATACTTGCCAATTTCGGTGCTGGTTGGTAAAAATCCTTTGCTCCTCATGTCAATATGTATATAATGAAAGTGAAGGCTTCCGTACATTAATTGCGGTTGCCCTGTCCAATTCTCTGCCAAACAACAGAAAGGAGGATAATCGGCGGATTGTAATCAGGTTTATTTTTACTGGTTTATCCGGCTGAGTCAGGCAAAAAGGTTTTGCGGGAGCAGGTACCAAAAAAGCACTATATATCCATATAAATATATCGCTTATAAGCTTTCCGAAAAACTTCAGGTCCGACCCTCCGGTAAAACCGCATACTTTATGAAAGGGTTATATCATGAAAAAGCGTGGTTTTACACTGGTTGAGCTGCTGGTCGTTATCGCCATTATCGCGATTCTGGCCGGTCTTCTCCTTCCCGCCCTGCAGCGTGCCCGCGAAGCCGCCCGCAAGGCCAACTCCATCTCCAACCTCAAGCAGATCGGCCTCGGTTACGAGATGTACACCAGCGACCAGAACTACGGCGCCGTGCCGTGGGGTGGTGCTGTCGGTGACACCCAGAACAGTGAGGTAAATATGGTCAAGGCTCTTGGCCGTCTGCACAAGGGTGGCGATGGTCTGGTAGGTGACTGGAAAGCTTTCTGCAACCCCAGTACCGAGCAGAACGCCCCCGACAAATCAGACCTTGGCGGTAGTGGCCATACAACCATCGATCAGGATGCCATGACAGCCTATGCCATGTCGCAGCACCTGAAAACCGGCGACAAGGCCAACAAGATCATCATGGCTGACGAAGGACGTGGTAATGGTGGTGATATGACAACGGATGCAGGAACTCAGGTCAATGTCAACCATGACGATGGCCAAACCGCTCTTTACAAGGATTCGCACGTCAAATTTACCAAAGTTCCGAACGCGGATGATGACTGCGACGACACCAACGCCAGCATTAATGTCAAGCCCGGTTCGGCAACGGCCAAGGGTGGCATTTATAAAACCGGTGGTGGCACCAGCACCGACACCATCATTTTCTAACAGCCCAGCTGTTTGAAAACAAATGCACGATGATCCCCGGCGTCACAGGCGCCGGGGATTTTTCATGGGGTGATTGCAGGTGCGCACGCGGAAGGATGGGGTAATAAAACAGGATGAATGATATCTCTCACCGTTCATCCTTAGCTTGTCGAAGGGTGAACAGAGATACAGCCCTCCGGCTTTGTCCGCACTTCGACAAGCTCAGCACGAACGGGAAGAGTGCAAAGTCATTCGGTAAACTTCGCTGCTTCTTGTCATTCTGAACGCAGTGAAGAATCTGCTTGTTTTCAAATACGAGTAGTATTCGGTGAAAGAGATCCTTCGCTGCGCTCAGGATGACAACTCTCTTGCAAGGCAACCGTTTTACTCACCCCAAAACTACCCCCCTTCATCCTTAGCTTGTCGAAGGGTTAACGAAGCTAGCCTTCCGACTTTGTATGTGCTTCGACTAGCTCAGCACGAACGTGAAGAGCGGAACGTGAAACGGTAAAAAATCGCCCCATCTTGTCATTCTGAACGCAGTGAAGAATTTGCTTCAATAACAGAGGCGGAAATAATATGGAATCAGAGGAAATAGAATTGAAGTGGCAGGTCATCCGTTCATGCGGGAGACAATTTTTTTGAAAACATCGCCGCGCTGCTCGAAGTTGATAAACATGTCATAGCTGGCGCAGGCGGGGCTGAGGAGGACTACGCCGCCTTCGGGGCAGATCTCACCCGCAACCTTGACGGCCGAGTCAAAGTCGGGGCCCGCGTCGATGATGAGGGGTTCGTAAGAAATGCCGGTGCTGTGCTCCTCGTATTCGGCAAGGGCTTTCTCGATGGCGTGCCTGATCTTCTCCGCCGTGTTTCCGATAAGGACAACCGAGTGGGCCTTGCGCAGAATCTCCTCGCCAAGCTGGTCGAAAGAGATGCCCTTGTCGTAGCCACCGGCGATAAGAACCTTCGGCTCCTTGAATGAATTGAGGGCGCAGATGGTTGATTCCGGTGTGGTGGCGATTGAATCATTCACGAATTTCTTGCCGCCAACTGTTTCCACATATTCAAGGCGATGGGGGAGACCGTTAAAGTTCTTCAGGCCAAGGTCGACAGCTTTTACATCCTGCGATCTGAGCCACGCCGCCGCCGCCGCCTGAAGGGCGTTAACCGCGTTGTGGGCGCCGGGAATCCTGATCGAGGCGATGTGGGCGAGCTTGAACTCCACCCCCTCGAAGCGCATGATAATATCCCCGGTCTCCGGATTTCCGTTGGAGAGAAAACATGCGTCTCCGCCCGGATCTTCCATGGCGGTACGGATAACCCGCGCAGGACAGCTCTCGGCCCACTCGCACAGAACCGGATCTTCCGAATTGATGACGGCGAAGTCATGCTCGGTCTGGAAGCGGAGGATGTTGCGCTTGTCCTCGTAATAATTCAGAACCGTGCGGTGCCAGTCGAGGTGGTTCGGGGAGAGGTTGGTGATTACGGCGATGTGTGGCGCGGCCTGCTGGAACTTGAGGTAATGGAGCTGGAAGCTCGAAAGCTCGAGCACCACGGGCGAGCTTGGAAGGTGGTGCTTGAGCTCCGGCAGCAAGGAGCCGCCTATATTCCCGCCGACCAGCGTATTTTCGTCATGTGCTTTGAGCATGGCGCCGGTCAGGGCTGTGGTGGTTGACTTTCCGTTCGAGCCGGTGATGGCAACCACGTCACCTTTGACAAGGCGGAAAACCAGCCCGATCTCGGTTACGATCTCCGCTCCGGCCGAACGGGCGAGGCGCAGGTATTTATTCTCCGGGTTAACCGCCGGGTTGACGATAATCAGGTCTGCATTCTTGAAGTCGTCGTCCCTGTGTTCGCCGAGGACGAGATGGCAGTTAAGATCTTCAAGCTGGGCAATCGACGGGGCGAGTTCGCTTTCCCCGCGCAGGTCGGTAACCGTAACCTCCGCGCCGAGTTCAGCCCAGAAACGCGCAGCGCCCACCCCCCCTCCGAAGAGGCCGAGTCCCATAACGGTTACGCGACGGTGGCGGTCAAGAGATTTGATCGGCATGAAAAGAATGTTAGATCATAATTGGCGGGCTTGCAAGGGAAAAGGCGGCATGGGAAAGGAATGGAGGGGGGCAAAAAATCCCCGGCGCAATAAAAGACGCCGGGGTGGGTAAATATTCCGTAAAGAAGAAAGGGAAATCAATGTTCGGTATGGACCACTTCTTTTAGCTCAAGCAGCACCATGCCGTGGCGCTGTACCTTGAGGCTTATAGGCAGGCTATCGCTCTCCGATTCAAGACGATATGAGGCGTCGGAAGTAATTTCGGCAACCTCCATCAAGGCGTCGATTACCTCCTTGTCGGGATGGACAGGGCTTCCCAATTTCTGCCAATGCCGGTAAGTATTATGATGTTCCTGATCGAGACGAATTTCATCTATGCTCCATGCGGATCCCGGACGGAGATTCTGCAGCACTATTTTGAATTCCTCTTCATGGCCCGGGTTGTCGTCGGTTTCGTTGAAATTATATGCGAGCAGCTGAATGCCGTTGGCGCTTTTGGCGGCCAAAAGGCCATGCCGTCCTCCCGCCACTGGCCCCTCAACCGTAATAAAATCCTCCCCAAGGCGGGTCAACATCTCCCACCCGGTCAGGACGGGTTTGGGAACGTTGCCCGTAGTTGTCAGATCGCGGGAGCCGAGGAACATGGTAGGCAGGGAAGCGTTGAAACATGATCCCCAATACAGCATCAGCTCAGTTCTGAAATCATAGGCCTTTTCGATTGTCTTGAGACAGTCTACAAGTTTGACGAGAAAGAGGGCGGAGAATTCGCTGTTACGATATTCAAGTTGCGGATACTCGGTCGCAAAGCGCGTATCACCGTTGGAGCAGACTCCCCATTCGTTGAGGTGAATCTCCACTCCCTTCAAACTCGGATAGCCTTTGAGCAACCGCTGCCACCACAGCATATCGCCGCTGAATTTGCTGACCTGCGGGGTTATTTCCGGCCCTTCGGCAAGCCACGCTCCCGAGAGGCCGTAGATGTGGAAAGAGAGGAAGTCGACGGGGCTACCGGTTTCACCGGTTACATGGTTTGTGCCGTGGACCACATGGTCGAGGAATTCTTTCATTACATAAAGTTTGTAACACGCGGGCCCGCCGACTTTGTAGTCCGCATCGTACGATTTGACAGTGTGGGCAAAGACGTCGTACATTCTGTAAAATTGTTCGAGAAGATCGCCGCTCATCCAGTCCGGTTCGTTCCATACCTCGAAGTACCAGGTTTTGAGTTCATCCTTACCGAAGTTTTCCTCGAGGTTAATCATGAACTTATTGAGCAGATCCTCCCAGAGTGCCCAATCCTTGATGATTCCGCTGACGGCGGCAAAACCCTCGTCGTTCGCCGTTTCTTCCGCCGTATAGCACATGCCGTCAGGAAAAAAGTCGAACTCCACAATCGGCTTCATGCCGCGTTTTACATATTCGCGAAAAGTTTTGTTTACATGGCTGAAGTCGTATTTCACCGAACTGTCGGCATTGATTTTTATTACCCTTCCGCAGACGTTTCCTCCCGCCTTGCCGTCGGCGGATGCGTCGCTGTTATTGAAGGTAAAGTGCGAACGGAGATATTTTACAGTCCCCTTTTTCGCACAGCGGTCGAGCAGATACTGCCCTTCCGGTTCGTGGGTCGACTTGAACAGGAAGTCATAACCGATGGCGCGCCAGAATTGGCGATTCCGACTTTCTACAACAGACGTATCGACAATGAAGCTGGACATTTTACCTGTCTCCTTCGGGATGCACGACAAAGTTGAAGCATGCCTTGTCCTTGATTGTAGGCGGGATTGTATAGGTGCCAGCCTGCGTGCTGAGTTTATACATAACCATGCGAAGGCCGTGTTCCCCGTTGTGAATGTCGTATTGTGGTGCAGTTCCGCAGTGCTCCCAGCCATTAAGTCCGGCGAAAATTTCGGAATATCCACCCTCTACCGTGTGATGAAAAAAGAAATATACAGTCGCCGGAGAGTGTAGTGTAATGCTCACCTTAGTCCCTGCGGGAGGACGGTGAATGCCCTGAAAAAGGATGCCGCCGAGAAGTTCATCGGGGATCACGTCGTAAGTGTAATCCCTGTCAAGATGCTGCAGCACGCCAACGCGCATGGGGGCAAAGGCGAAGTCAAAATTCGGCTCTACCTTTACGCTTACAACAGAGTCGCACAGATTCATGAAATGTTCTGGGTTGTAGGTTGTCATTTCAGGCTTTCTAAAGGCTATTTTGCGAGAGCGGCTCGGTTAATCTTCAAGAAGGACAAGCGACCATTTTGCCGGTTCTTCGGGCGGAATGTAACCGGAGTCCTCGGGATCGATCTTCCATCTTTTGTGGGTGGTGTCGGCGTCGTTTACGCGAACCTCTATTGCAACTTTTCCACCGGCTTTTGCGTCAAACTTGGAAAAGCTTTTCCAAGGCAGGGCCAGCTCAGCCCGCCACCCGATCTTTGTCTTTCCCACATTATATTTTGCGCCCTCGACATCGACCACCTCACCCGATTCGCGGTCAGCGAGTCGGCCGACAACCACCTTGCCCTCAGCAGAGGTGGGGGTGATGAAGAATTGGTAGTCGTTTTCACCATAGCCGCTATATTTATCGCGCGGAACGGTGCTGACAAAAAGCTCCATGCTGTCTTCGCGGTAAAGCTTGGGGCGGTGCTGGGTGTTGTAAATCTGGTCGTCCCTCATATCTACCGCGACATAAAGATTATCCTCGTCCCACGCCAGATAGCCGAAGCCGCTCGCGTCATTTCCGTTTACCTTCGGATTCACAAGAGCGAACTGGCACTTGTCTTTCCATTCGGAGAGGTCGCCGTCCATGGATGGTTTTACCGAGAATTTCGGGGCGTGGCGGACGTTGCGCGTCCATGCTTCCTTCTCTTCCTGAGGCCAGCGCTTGGGGTTGAGCTCTTTTGTCGCGGTCTTCGCAATCTCCGGGGAGAAGCCGGAGAGGTATATGGTATCTTCCGAAACCTTGACTGTAATTGCGCCGTCTTTTGGGGTGAGGGTCTGCCGGGTGCCTACGATATCGGTGAGCGTTATCTTATCCTGTCCGACAGGAATGGTGATCTCCTTGCTCCCCTCGCGGGTGAAGAGGGCGAGAGTATATGCTCCCTTGTTGTTGAAGAGGAAAGCCGCGACCCCTTCGCCAAACCAGAGATCGCCGATATATTCGCTTCCGTCAATCATCTTTGCGCAGGTTGCCTGCCCCAGCAGCACGGATTTGGGTTCGTTGTTGAGGCGGATGAACCCGAACCAGTCTTCGTGATAGGTCGGATTCTCCTCGCGTTGCCCGAGCACGTGGGGGATGAGGGTTTTCATGCCTTCTGCGTAAAGGCCGATGGTAAAACGGACCACCTTCTGCGTCTGCGATTCCTCAGATTTTTTCGAAGGGCCTTCGGGGCAGGAGTGTGTGCCATACTCGGTGGTGTAAAGGTCAATATGGCGTCCGGTCTGCTCTTCGAGCCATTTGCTGTATTCCCTTATCTGCGCCCTTTCCACGTGACCGGAATAGGGGTGGAGGGCAACCATTTTCATCCCCTTCATGCCGCCGGCCTTGATAAACTGGGCGTCGTAGCGGAAGGGGCTTGTGGTGCCGAGGAGGTTGGGCCCGATGATGGCGTCGGGGCGTTCCTGAAGGATTACTTCCGTAACGTAATTACTGATCGTGGCCAGGTCCTCGGCCGGCATTTTGTCCCATGCCTCGTTCCAGATCTCAAATACATTCTGCTCCGGTGGGATATCCTTCAGCTTTTCCCGCAGCCAGTTCTGGTAAGGCTCTTTCATCGGCACGGTCTTCTTGCTCCATCCCCGACCGTTCACCTTCTCCCACTCCTCGATAGTCCCGTAGCGCTTGACGTCGAAAAATTCCTTGGGATAAGATTCAACCTTCATCACGACGTTCATCGGATATTCGTTCATGAGTTTGGTCGTAGGGAAAGAACCGCCCCGCAACATCTCGGTGCGCGTCCATTGGAGGCCAAGTTTAACAAGGGCGGAGACCGCCTCGTCCTCGCTCCAGTCAAGGTTCCCGCGCCACCATGCCTTGTCCGTATACCACATCTTAACGCCGATGCGGTAGTCCCCGTCGCGAACTTCTTTCACCGTGCGCGAAACAAAATCCGCCACCCCCAAACACGCGGTCTGCGTTCCTGTAATAGCCTCTCCCTTTTCATTGGTGAGAGTGACGATTAGGGTAGCTTCGTAATATCCCTGCGGTAGCTTGCCAAATTCCAGCTCAACCTTGTTCCCGCCCTTGGTGAGGGTAAGGGGAATCTGCTTATCGAGCACAACCTTCCTGAAATAATCGACAACCGTAAGCTTTGCTTCCGCCTTGCCCGCCATTGGGCTGTTGAAAGACGCGGTAAGCTGCGCCGGAACCCCGGTCTCGAAAATATTGCATGGTGCGTGGCGGGCGATGTTGATCTTGAGATTGTCCTCCGCGTAAGCGGGAGAAAAGAAGGCCAGTAAGAATATTCCGATCAATGCCAACGTTTGCACAAGTTTCATCTGCTTCCTCCGTTTTGTGAATAAATGCCTTTCAAAAGAGTTATGATGATTTATCGCACGACGTGAATTTATTGCTAATCAATATACACCATGCCAGCGTCTACTCCCTGAGATGCTTGACCGCATTTGTAAGAGTGGTTTTAGGCAGTGCGGCTCGGTAGTAATTTTCGCCGCCCCACATGTCGGGCGGGATATGGGAGTCGTAGGAATACCACTCCACATGGCCGTCTACAAAAAGCAGGTTGAACCCGCGTTTCTGATGGAGTTCGTACCAATTAATAACGTAGCTGTACTGGCTCTTCGCCGCGCACATGAGCATGCCAGAATCATTGGGTATGCGGCTTATCTTTTCGGTGGGATTGTTGTTCAGGTTCCAGCCGCAGCGGTACCAGTAGTCCGTGCCGTTCTGGTTGTTCGAATTGCGCTTGCCAAGGGCGAAGTTGACCGCCCCGCCGTAGCCTCTGGAGGCGAATTGCTTTTTTGGTTCATCCTCGTTGGCGCAGGCGAAAACGCTGCCGGTCGTTCTGATATAACCGAGTTCCCAGAGCTTGCCGATGCCGTTATAGCCTTCGGGGCGATGGTCGGGGCCGTGGGGCGGGTCATAGGCCCCGGCGTAAAGGTTGTTGGCGTCGAACCAGTTGTAGGGCAGGTAGCCTCCGCAATCGTTGACATACATGCTGATGCCGAGGTTCAGCTGCTTCTGGTTGTTCGCGCAGGAAACGTCGCGGGCGCGGTGAATGGCGTTGGACAATGCGGGCAGGAGCAAGCCGGCCAGAATGGTGAGGATTGCGATGACTACCAGTAGTTCGATCAACGTAAAAGCCTTGCGCCGGATTGCGGTTTGGGGCTGGAAATGCGCCATTACAATTTTTCCCAATATAAAATTCATAGAAAAAGCTAACCTAATATTATAGTATTAATACCAGTGCGCAAATTAATTTAAGGATGATAAGCTTTGAAAAAGTATACAAAACTTAGGTATCTTTCCGAACACGAAAATCGCGCGGTTTTGCGGGAGATGATGTCTGAAGTTCAAAGCGATGCGCAGGCGGGAAAGCTTAGTTATAAAGTTCTTACGCAGGAAGGGACGGGGCGGCAGGTCAATAATCTTCTGGTCCACCCTTTCCCCGAGCTTTTCGTCCAGATCAGGGGCGTCAACCGTTTTTCTTTTCCCGGCCATCAACTTGAACTCCGGCCGGGGCAGGTGACGGTGGTTCCGCCGTGGTTGCCCCACGGAGAGGAGACAGTCCTGATTGACGGTGAGTTCCTCATGCTGGTCATCACCTCATACGCCGAGGGGTGTTCGATTCATTATTCCACCAGCGACTCGGAAGCCATCCAGCCCCGCTCGTCTTACTGGGAATATTTTTATTCGAGCCACGGCGGGCACATGTTCAACTTGTGCAGGGAATTTTCTGCTACCGTAAACTATCCGGACGAGGGGGCGGACAACATTCGTCGCGGGATCGGGCAGGCGATTTTCGGTTACGCCGACTATCTGCTCAAGCACGGGGTAAAGACGGAAGAGGCCCACCTGGTCGTGGTTGCGAAACATCATCTCGGGCGCAACATCGGCAGAGAGACGCTGAGTGTAAAATCCATGGCGCGGGAGCTCAAGTGCAACCCCGATTACCTCTCCAACCTTTTCCACAAGGTTACGGGCGAGCGCATAATGCATTATATCCGACGACTCCGCCTCGACCAGAGCCGAGAGCTGCTCGCCAACACCAACCTGACAGTGGCCGAGATCGCGAGAATCTCCGGCTTTCACACCTCAAACTATTTCTCCCGCACCTTTCGCGAAGAGCACGGCATCACGCCGGGGCAGTATAGAAAAACCCAGCCCACAGCGAAGGGGTGATGAAGGCAGATAGATAATTTTCACTACGCCCGCGGGTGGAACTTATGGTAGTCGTCTTCGAGGCGGTTCTGGCGGACGTGGGTGTAGATTTCCGTGGTTGCGAGGTCGGCGTGGCCTAGGAAGGTCTGGACCACGCGCAGGTTCGCCCCGCCTTCGAGGAGGTGGGTGGCGAAGCTGTGACGGAGCAGGTGGGGGTAGACGTTTTTTGTTATGCCTGCCTTGAGCGCAGCTTTTTTGATGACCCGGAAAACGTTGTGCCGGTCGATGCGCTTGCCGGTTCTCGAGAGGAAAAGGTAAGGCTCGCGCCTGCCCTTGGCAAGCAGGGGCCGCACGCAGTTTATGTATTTTATAACTGCTTCAAGCGAGGCGCGGCCGAGGGGGATCATCCGTTCTTTCGAGCCCTTGCCTCGCACGCGGATCGACTTTTCATCGAACTTGATATTTTCATGGCGCATGTCGCAGACCTCGGAGACGCGCGCGCCGGTGGCGTAAAAAATTTCCAAGATCGCGCGGTTGCGGATTGAGAGGATATCCTCCCCCTCTTCTGCTTCGAGAAGTCTGGTCACCTCATTGGGCGAGAGGTCGTGGGGAAGATGTTTCCAGAGCTTCGGCTGATCGACAAGTGCGCAGGGGTCGACGGTGACGAGACGCTCCGCGATGCAGAAGCGATAAAACATGCGAAGCGCGATAAGGGCGCGGGCGCGGGTGGTGGGGCGTAGTCCGCGCCGGGCCATAGTGGAGATATATTCCACCACCAGCTCCGTATCCACCTGCTGCGGATGCCTTATCGAATGCGCTTCCGCAAAAGCCATGAAAGTTTCGAGGTCATGCCCGTAAGAGAGGCGCGTGTTTTTGGCGAGGCCGCATTCGATCTGCATATATTGCATGTAGTGCCGGATGGCGGCGGCAAAACCGCTGGCGGAAAGGCGGTCGCCTTCTTCCGCAATCTCGGGGGCGAGGCGGTTTTTCGAATAAAGCCCTGCGGTCTGCCGGTTAGGATTCATTTTCGCATTCCCTTCTGAAGAGAAGCACCGCAACTTCGGCGGAGACGGCCTTGCCTTCCCCAACCGCGCCGGTCTGCTCCGCCGTCTTGGCCTTGACGTTTACCAGCTCTGGGGAAACGCCGAGGAGGGAGGCGAGTGATTTTTTCATCTCCGGTTTCAGGCTTCCGAGTTTTGGCTTTTCAAGGTTGATAATGGCGTCCACGTTGCCGATCCGGTATCCCGCGCGGTTCATCATCTCCACCGCGGCTTTCACGAAATCCGACGAGGGGCGGTTGCGGTTTTCCTCTTTCGTATCCGGAAAAAGCTCACCGATATCCCCTTCGCCGAGCGCCCCGAGGATGGCGTCGGTCAGGGCGTGAAGTAGCACGTCGCCGTCGGAGTGGGCGATTACGGAAAAGTCTGATTCAACGAAAAGCCCGCCCAGCATAAACCCGCCCCCGTTTTCAAGACGGTGGAGGTCGCTGCCGATACCGATGCGGGTTGGCCTTTGCTTCTGCACTCGAAAAACCCTTTCGTCGAAAATTACAGAATGCTCCACCCACTACTTGCCTCTCAGGGGCGGGTCCTTTCGTAAAAACGGGGAAACAAAAAAACGGGAGACGCTTTTGCGCCTCCCGTGTGACCTGGCTGTTTCATTTATATTACGTTTGCTATTCTGCGTGCCCCTTCTCTTTTTTCATCTTCCTCTTTTCCTTGAGGGACTTCTGCGGTTTTGTCTTTTCGTTCGATTTCTTTATGTTCTTATCCTTGCCCATTTGCGTGTCCTCCGCAATAAAGCCACCTTCCGATGGCATCGCGCCCGTCTGCCCCCGGATCTTGATCCGAAGCGCTCAGGCATGGAAATTATACTACAATATGTCTGGGAATGTATATTGCTTTCCATGGGGCCAGCAAAAATAATATTGAGGGATGCCCTCCAGCCCGCAACATACCCCATTTTTCCCTTTCCTCTTGCAATACAAGGCATTTGCAGGCACAATTAACCGGTTGAACCGTTTATGTAACAGTGAGGAATATTGATGCCCGACAATCTGGCCAGAGAGCCTGAGA
>JAFGWW010000224.1 GCA_016936955.1 Planctomycetota bacterium
ATGGCTTCGCTGCGCTCCCGCTCCCGGATTTCCTCGCGTAGCGTTTTCGTCAGCCGCAGATCGTTTTCGCGCAGCTCCTGCAAATCCACCCTGGCCGCGTCGATCAGTTCCTTCAGGGAATTCAACGGATTGTCGGGCGAGACCGGGCAAGGCGGCAGGGGTATTTCTTCGCCGGCAAAGAGGAGCTGACCGAAGTAATCGTCGATTTCCTGGATATGCTCCTCCGTCACCAGGCGCTCATGTGAAGGCAGCACCTTCCCGACCGAAACCTTACCCGCCATCCGGGCCAGAGCATCCTCAAACGTTGGGACGAAACAAATCTTGACCCCGAGAGCCTTGGCGAGGACGTTCATGACAACATAAAGGGCGCCCCGTTTCCCGCATATATAAATATTTGTCAGTTTCGCGTTGTGGCGTTTCTGTACAGACTGGAGGGAGCGGAAAATATACCGCCGGACCGGCATGGAAAGCCCCTCCCGGCCGGAGATCTCCCATATAAAATCAATCGAACGGTTATCGAACTCGCTTTCCTGCATAATCCGTGGCAGCACACTCTCGAAAACCTGCTTTACCTCGTCAAGAGTGGCCTTGCCTTTACGTTGGTAATAAAAAAGCCGTCCCGGAACGATGCCGAAGGAGTAGCCGTAACCGCTCTCCTTATTCTCGTAACGCCATTCGTCCTTGAAAATAATGTCCTTTGCGCTAATCGGGGTGCGCGGGAGGAGGTCGAGGTTATCCCGTATGCGGGCGAATGCATCCTCGACTGAATCCAGAAAGATGAATTTCTGGCGCACAAATGCGGCGAACAACCGCATGGCGTTGCGGGCGAAAAACGATGCGCCGCATATATAGGTAACCACAGGGTGGCAATCATATTTTTCATTAAGGTCGTTGAGGAGCTTAGCGTAGGCTTTGCGGGTCGTCAGGCTGGCATGTTTCAGCTTGGAGTAATCGGCTATCCGGATGAATTCCTTGCCGGCCAGCCCGCCTTCCCGGTAAGCCGCCTCCAGTACCGACGAGACTTCCTGGATATGGTGGGGCTTACCAGAACCGCTTAGCTCGGAATAATGTACCTGGCCATAAATCACACCGGAGCGATAGCATGATTCGCCATCGTCGCTACGCCACACCCAGTTGTCGCGGAACTTGATATGCTCGTACCGGATGGCCTCCATAAGCGTGTCTCTCTGAGATTGTCTCAACGTTGAAGGTTGCGCGCTTACATTCAACAGATTCTTGCCACATAAGCCCGCCCACCGAGCCAGACTAATAAAAATCGTACCCCCATCTCTCCGCTTCGGCAACATTTTTCTCCCGCTAAGCCGTGATACATTCTTATATTAACCCTGCTTACAATAAGACGACCATAGAGTGAAGATAAGACTGCGCGCCAATTCTTAGGCTGTTCAGTAATAACGCATTACTTATTTTCTAACGCCTTAAATTTATCGGGTATCATTTCATGGAATAATCCCTCCTGTCAAAAGGTAGCAGTACCACATGCGATCATAAGATTGCAGCCACCCCTAAAACAAATGCACATTATCAAAAATAGATGTCTTGCCAAGCTTGACATTACCCTCGAAATGCTGTTACCTTTTAGCCCTGCGTTGCGTTGCATGCACAGACCGTTATCTTAATCAATATTTGAATGCTCTAGAAGAGGACCGATCATGCACAAGCACTTCCCTCCCATCAACCCGTCCTTTCCTGTAATGCTTCATGGCGGCGATTACAACCCCGACCAGTGGCTCGAGACCCCGGAGATATTGCAAGAAGATATGCGGCTCATGCAGCTTGCGCACTGCAATGCCATGTCTGTGGGGATCTTCTCCTGGGCTGCCCTTGAGCCCAGAGAGGGGGAGTTCCATTTCGAATGGCTTGATGATGTGCGCGACCGTCTGGTGAAGGCGGGAGGGCGCGCGGTGCTTGCAACCCCCAGCGGGGCAAAGCCGGCATGGATGGCTGCGAAGTATCCGGAGATCCGGAGGATGAGGGAAGACGGCGTGCGCATGCCGCAGCACACTAGGCATAACCACTGCCGCACCTCTCCCATCTACCGGCAGAAGGTGACGGAGATGAATACCCGACTCGCCGAGCGGTACAAGGACCACCCCGCCCTTCTGGTCTGGCATATCTCGAATGAGTATAACGGCGGCGACTGTTTCTGCCCCCTGTGCTGGGGAGCTTTCATCGACTGGCTCAAGGGGCGCTACAATAATGACCTCGACGCCCTGAACCACGCATGGTGGACCGGCTTCTGGGCCCACCGGTTCATGTGCTGGGAAGAGATAACCGCCCTTGACGGTTCGGTCCACGGCATGATCATCGACTGGAAACGCTTCAAGAGCGACCAGACCCTTGACTTCATGAAGGTGGAGATCGCACCGCTCAAACGCATCACCCCGGACATCCCGGTCACGACCAACCTGATGGGTACCTTCAAGGAGCTCAACTACTGGGACTTTGCCAAGGTAATGGATGTGGTGAGCTGGGACAGCTATCCCGCATGGCACAGCAGCGAGGATGAATCCGGTACCGCATGCCACGTCGCATTTGCCCACGACCTCAACCGTTCGCTCAAGGAAGGGAAACCTTTCATGCTGATGGAGTCGACTCCCAGCGCCACCAACTGGCAGTCGGTGGGCCGGCCCAAGCGTCCGGGAATGCACCTGCTCTCCGCGCTTCAGGCAGTTGCCCACGGCTCTGACACGGTGCAGTATTTCCAGTGGCGCAAGAGCCGCGGCTCTTCGGAAAAATTCCACGGCGCGGTGGTGGATCATGTGGGACACGAAAACACGCGCGTCTTCCGCGACGTAACGGCAGTCGGCGAAGCGCTTGAGAAACTCGCGCCCGTGGTCGGGGCTTCGGTAGCGCCGAAAGTTGCGCTCCTCTTCGACTGGGAGAACTGGTGGGCGATTGACGAGACTCAGGGCCCGCACAATCAGGCAAAAAATTATTGCGACACGGTACACAACCACTATCGCGTATTCTGGGAGCGCGGCATTCCGGTCGACATTGTAAATGAGGAAAGCGACCTCAGCGGTTACAGCCTCGTCATTGCCCCCATGATGTACATGGTGCGCAAGGGAGTCGGCGAAAGCATCCAGCGTTTTGTCGAAGCCGGCGGAACCTTCGTCACCACCTACTGGAGCGGCATTGCCGACGACAGCGACCTCTGCTTCCTCGGAGGATTCCCGGGCCCCCTCCGCCCTTTCCTCGGAATCTGGGCGGAAGAGACCGATGTTTTCCACCCCTCGCAGGCACAGCGGGTTATCCCGGCATCAGGAAACGACCTTGGTTTGTCCGGGGAATATGCAGCCCGCGATTATGCCGATGTCATACATCTCGAAGGCGCCGAGGCCCTCGCGACCTACGGCGACGATTTTTACGCCGGCTCTCCTGCCCTGACCAGAAACCGCTGCGGCAAGGGCGAGGCATACTATGTCGCCTCCCGCAACGACATCAGCTTCCTGCGGGATTTCTTCGGAAGCCTGACAGACCGCCTCGGAATCACCCCGGCCGTGCAGACCAAACTGCCGGAAGGAGTAAGCGCCACCATTCGCTGGAATCCGAAGGGAACTTACCGCTTCCTGATGAACTTCAATACCAACCCCGTAACCCTCGCCCTCTCTCCGGAAGAAGGCGGAACCGACCTGCTAAGCGGCGAAGAGATTTCCGGAAGCGTAACCCTGCCCGGCTTCGGGGTTCGCGTGATCGCAGGCAAAGCATGAACATGAACGGTAGAGACGCAGGCAATAATCGCCCCGGATCATGACGAACCGCGCAACCGCTATCCAAGTAAACACCATATCTCATTTTCGATGATAACTTGTTCCCCAGAGAGTTCTCTACTTTCTGGGGAATATGCTTATGATGCCCCATATCATTTCTTCAAATTTGACGAAAGAATTGAAACCACATAAAGGCAAAAGAATAAGCGAATCACAAAAGAGCTTCGCCTTGCCATGGGCATGCCCCGCCCTTGTTACAGGCGCGATATTTAGGGCAAGCCTTTTCTTATACAAACAGATAAATAACAATCCATACATATCGTAATATCACGCCAACGGCATTGCCCGAGTTTCACGTATATGCACGCCAATTTTTTTATTAAACAATGTAACCTGTTTAAAACATTCACCTTATCATCTCACCAACAAGAGTAAGTGCAGGTTCTGGCACACCAGATGCTTTTCCGCACTGACCCTCGCAGCAAGGCGAGGAAGATTGAACCTTCTCCCGCAGGCTGACGTCTATAAGGGTGAAGTAATTGTTGTTCCCTGCGTCGATGGGCGACGCGGGTGCCGTTGTGAAAGGCAGGATGGGCATGCTTCTATCTTACAAGCAACCGACATCCAAATACCTGCACAGTCGAATAGGCCTTGAACCAGGTCTGGATTCGGCGCGGCATCCGCTTGGCCCGTGGATACAGGGGGACAACCCCACCAATCGGAAACCCCGAAAGGCGGAAGAGCAGAATCACGGAATCGGGAATTGTCGAATCCCAGTGATGTATGCTAATCCGAACGCGGCGGTTCCCGGTACGGATGACAGAGCCGAATCCTTGCGCAACTAGCGCGAAGCAGGCTCTGGTTAAGTCCGATCTCCGAGACAACTCGACTGTGCGAACGCATTGCGCGTTCAACCCGGCCAAGGCCATGGCACGCCTATGCGTTTGCCAGAAGGCAGGTGTGTTTTAGCGGCATAATTCCGGCCTTCCAAGCCGGCGACGTGGGTTCGACTCCCACCACCTGCACCAGAATTGCGGTTGTAGCTCAGATGGAAGAGTGCCTGTCCGCCAGACAGGAAGCCGTGGGTTCAAATCCCGCCAGCCGCACCAGATAAAGCAAGCCCGCATAGCACAATGGAGCGTGCGGCGGTCTTCTAAACCGCGGATCGAGGTTCGATTCCTCGTGCGGGTGCCAAAATAAGACGGTGGTCATAGCTCAGTGGCAGAGCGCCCGGCCGTGGCCCGGGAGACATGGGTTCGAATCCCCTTGATCGCCCCAACGCGTGGTTCGTTCAATGGATGAGGATCCGAGACTACGAATCTCGGGATGAAGGTTCGAATCCTTCACCGCGCACCAACAAACTACTGGGCGTAGCTCAGCTTGGCAGAGCGCCTGTTTTGGGAACAGGAGGCCGGAGGTTCAAATCCTCCCGCCCAGACCATAATGAAAGGAGGCAGAGATGCTCAGACATGGTCGGCTTAAAGAACTGAATCGCTGCCGCCACCAGACGGCAGCAGTGGAACCGGTCAGGGATAATCGTTGTCGTGAGGCTTCTCCCATGACGCGCCTGAGCCGGAATGAATTCGGACGATTGATCCGGGTGGAGGTATGAACCCGGACACATTTTGAAAGGAATATTGTGAATACGTTGGAAAACGTGAAGGAGAAGTTCGAGGCGATGGGAGCCAGGCTGATTGTAACGCCTGCCGACCAGATTCGCCCCCGGATGCGCCCTCGCGATTACCGGGTGGATATTGTGCAGCGCCGCCGCCATGAATGCTATCACCTGATTCTTGGCGAGCGCGCACTCGACCTGGATTTCCGCGTCCGTGATCTGCGCAAGAGCGAACGCCATCTGGTCTTGCAGGTGCTGCGCCGCTATTCGCAGGAAGAGCGGGAAACCTATCTCTGCGGCCACGACGAGCGGCACTGGTTTGTCGCCGGGGTGCCCAACGGGATCGGACAGGTCAACGACGCCAAACAGGCCTCGAAACCAAAGGCAGTACAGGAGCGGGAGCAGCAGCTTCGCTTAAAGGGCAAGAAAAAGCACCGCCGTAAAAACGAAGCGTTTATTCGTCAGGGCGAATGGTTTTTCGTGCCGGATACGAGATTCGATGCCGGAAACCTTCCCGTCCTGTGGAAGGAACCGATCCGGCGCGGCCGCGGTTCGCCCCACGTCGTCGAGTTCCTGTGCCGGGCTGGTGGCGAGCGCGTGTATGTATGCCGCTCTTATCCAAACGGTATTAGCGAGAAGAGTTACAAGGAGCTGATCGAAAGGAAACCCGCGATGAGATCCGCTGGCTGGCGAGTGATGGTGCGGGACGCGGCGGTCTATGCCCGTGGCTGCATCCGGCACAAGGACCACGCGACCGTCAAGCTTAACGGATGGCACCGGGTGTATGTGAATGGTGAGATAATGCCAGAACCGATGGCATTTCTCGATTGATAAACGGCATGTCCCGAGGTGGCTCTCGGGTCTCTTCGGGACAATGCCTTTTGGAGGTGGACCGTGGTAACTGCAAGGCAAGTGCTCCTTCTGAATGCTGGCGAAGAGATGCTGGGCGTGATCTCCTGGCAACGGGCGGCAACGCTGCTCGTGCAGGGAAAGGCCCGGCCTCCATACGCGGATGTGGACGAGCACAAAATCCGCACCGCGACGGGTGTGTTCAGCCTGCCTTCGGTGCTGGTGTTGATCCAGTATGTAAAAGTACCATACCGGCAGAGCGCCGTAACGCGGGCAAATATTCTCAAACGTGACGGCTACCAGTGTCAGTACTGCGGCCGTCAGCTCTCGAACACTAGCGGAACCGTGGATCACGTGCTGCCCACCTCGCGCGGCGGCAAACACCGCTGGAAAAACGTTGCGGCCGCATGTGTGAGCTGCAACGGAAAGAAAGACAACAAGACGCCTGAAGAGGCCGGCATGAAATTGCTGCGAAAGCCTTTCGTACCAGACAGGCATTTCCTGCTGATTCAGGCAATGGATTTGGAGACACATAGAACGTGGAAACGATGGATCGAGGTCTGATGACCCGAATGGAAAAGGAGATCTACCTGATGCTGCATACCAGCCTGGAGATGCGCGAGATTCTGTGCATGCCCAGACGGCAGTTGGACTGGTGGGTGACTTCAACAAAATACCTGCGTAATGAATCAACCCAGCGGAGAGACAGCCGAAAGGCAAGGGCGCAGGTATCGTACTCTCTCTGAAAAACGGCAAGCGCATTTGTAAGCGCTTCCGGATGGTGCCCCGTGGTGCAATGGCAGCACAGCAGATTTTGAATCTGAGAATCCTGGTTCGAAACCGGGCGGGGCAACCAGCTCTTTGACAATCTGGCAAGCTTGCATATGTATCCGCAGCAATCACTGCGGACATTCGCACCGGTAGTTCAATGGAGAGAACGCCGCCCTCCGAAGGCGGAGGGTGCAGGTTCAACTCCTGCCCGGTGCACCATCGGGAGTGTAGCTCAACAGGCGGAGCCCCTGATTTTTAATCAGGAGGTCGTGGGTTCGAGTCCCACCGCTCCCACCAAAACAAATCTGGCCGTAGTTCAATTTGGCAGAACGCGACGTTCGGGTCGTCGAGGTTGCTGGTTCAAATCCAGCCGGCCAGACCAATCAATAAACACCAACCGCATAGGAGGGGAATACATGAAGAAAATTATCAGCCTGTTTAAACGGGATTACGAAGGCACCCGCCTCGTTATCGATGCGGTTGTTACCGGCGCGTAAGGAATAGCAGCGCCAGGTCTGAACAGGGGTGTGGTGTAGCGGCCAACATTCCGGTCTCCAAAACCGGAGCCCCGGGTTCGAGTCCCGGCGCCCCTGCCATATATCCATGATAGCAAATGGAGAGATAGCCAACGTGGTCAAGGCGCCCGGTTGAAGCCCGGGATGCGCCGGTTCGATTCCGGCTCTCTCCACCATATTATGAACGCATTTGCATACCGGACCGGCACAGGATCAACTGCGCCGGTCGCTGGAGTGGCGCAATGGTAGACGCCCCCGCTTGTTGCGGGTGTCCTTGACGACATGAGGGTTCGAATCCCTTCTCCGGCAGGCAAGAGCAACATTTACGGGCCGATAGCCAAACTGGAAAGGCACCTGCTTTGCACGCAGGCAATTGCGGGTTCGAGTCCCGCTTGGTCCACCACAGGCGGCTGGCTTAACTGGAAGAGCGCCTGCCTTACAAGCAGGATGTTGGGGGTTCGAGTCCCTCGCCGCCCACCAATGCGCGAGTGCTGGAATTGGCATACAGCCGTGGTCGAGAGCCACGGGCCTTATGGCATGTGGGTTCAAGTCCCACC
>JAFGWW010000225.1 GCA_016936955.1 Planctomycetota bacterium
CCAAAAACTGGGACAGGGAAAGGTGGATCCTGAGCGCGCTCAACCTTTTCGAACCGGACTGGACCGCTTCTCTTGTGAGAATCAACGAGACGATCGACGCCCGCGATATCTATGACGAGAGCGATATCGCTGGAGGAACAGAAGAAGGTACATCATATCTGTTCCGCATGATCAATCAGAACGCGGTATGGAGAACCGGGGTTCAGGAGGCAAGGGGATGGTCGAACAGCGATAAAAAAGCGGAGAAAGCCTGGCGTAACATGAAGTCCCCGCCAATGCAGGGAGATAACACTAAGCGCATCGACTGGAATAATCGGAACACCACGGAGGAGATTGGCGATGTTGTACAGCATTGATTCTCGCAAACTCTCCACGCAGAGGGGCAGTGCCATGACGGAGCTGCTTATCTGCATCGTGCCATATTGCATGGTGATGCTCGGGGTTATCCTCATCGGCCACCTTGCCCTTGGTAAACAGGAAGGGTATAAGGCCATGGCTTGGGCCGCCCCCACACCGGAAGAGCAGACCCTTGATGAAGTGAACTCAAAGTTTTATTACGGCACCGGCGGGAAGCACGAATTCAGCGACCAGATTTTCCTGACCGAGAACGACATGCCCATCGTGGTTGATGACAAAACCGAAGAACCGGTTCTGCCTTATGACATGAATGACATTTACACCGCCGTCATCACCGCCTCCGTCAAGACTACCGCCAGAGTAACTCTGGAAAATGGAGTCCCGCAGGTTAACGTCAATGTGAGGACAACGGAAGCCGGTAAGGAGATGGATGCGGCAGGCATTCTCGACATGTCAGACGCTAATATTTCAACAACGGTCGACCCCGACGAAGTTTCCGAAGTCAGCGCCGAGGTCGGCACAACTGCCCGCACCAACGAGATCTGTACTGAAGTGGCGGATCTTCTTGGAGACTGGTTGCTGGTCAGCAGGGCAGAAGCGAAATACCATTACGGCTTCAACAAAGAAGCGGGTGGCCTTTACACGGGCACAGGTTTTGACCTTGAAGATCCGCAGGGGGCAGAACCGGAAGACAGGGCGAAATTCCGCGAGACCTTTGATATCTCTGCTCCTGATGACGACAAGGATAAATTTGCGTTCTACTCCACCAGCATCAATGAAGACGCCGATCTCGGAGCCCTTTATGACGAGACGGTTGACATTGGTAAATTCGGCGATTTATATTCCGATGAGGGCGGTGTGCTTATAGATTCGCTTAATAGTCCGGTAATGGACAATAACACAAAAGACAAGGAATATTGGGACAGGACAAAGCTTTCGGAATAGTATACATATATCAGGTTGATCTCTTTGACAATTGCCTCCGAAAAACATAAAATATATCGGTCATTAGCGAACAAGGTGTTACGGATATTATCCGTAATACTTGTTTCTTTAATCAGTCTCTTTTCGCTCTTGACGGTTCAGGATATTATGTGGCGCGGCGCTAGCGGAGCGGATGGAGCAAGGTCGTCTTCTGAAGAAACTTTTTTACGCAGCATCGAAGAGTTGGCCAGCGAGGTGGGAGTGGAAAAGCTTGCTCCCGGTGGCTTGCCGGTTCCGGTGGCTACGGCCGAATATTTCCCGCGCGTGAAAAAAGGTCAGTATGGAATATATTTTCAGGCGGTCTATGAATCGTCTTTTCCTTCTCGGCAGATTTCGGCTTTTTATGCGTGGCATCTGCTGAGGAGCGGATGGAAGGTTGACTCAAGAGCAGCCAAGGCCCTCTCTGAAGCGACCAATGCGGTTAGCCTTATTTTTATCAAGGGTAACATGAGCCTGAACCTTACGATATACCCTGACGGGAAGCGCGAAGGCGGATGCGATTTTCTTATCAGCCTTATAAGTCGCATGCCCCAGGTTCCGGTAGGAAGCGTCAATAAATAACTCCCACAATCTGGAGATAAAACATGAGCACACGCATCGCACTGGCATTGTCTATCGTACTCGCAATCATCGCCGCAGTCGGCGTTCGCGCCTGGATTGAGGACGAGAAGCAGAAAGAGGAACTCAAGCACAGAAAAGTTCCCATCCTTATCGCAAGATCTACCCTCAAGGCGAATACCATACTCAAGGACAACATGTTCAACGGCACATGGGTCGCTCGCGACCTAGTCACTGCCGACATGATCCATTACGACGAACGCCGCCGCTTTGTAAACAAAATCCTGCGCAAGGCCGTTCCAGGTGGTGAGGCTATTCTTCGTGATTACATTACGGATGAAGCAAACAAATCCACTGCGGGCAAGCAGATACTGCAGGACGGCATGAGGGCGATCGCAATCCGCGTGAATCAGGACAAGTCTGCCGGTTTCCTCATCCGCCCCGGCGACTATATCGACATTATGGGCACCTTCGATATCAAGGATGCCGCGCAGGGTGGTGCACGCGGCGCTTCGAGCGCAACTACAGCGAAAACTATCTGCCTGATTGAAAACGTCAAAGTCATCTCGGTCGACAACCGGACAGAGGAGTATACCTCCCGCGTAAGCAAGATACGCACCGATCCTTACAGAACCATCACCCTTGAGGTCAAGCCAAAGGACGGCGCCAAGCTTATCAATGCCCAGCAGGAAGGCGACTTATATTTCATGCTCAGGCCGAGAGACGGTGACACCTCGGAGGTTCTCAAGAGCGGTACCCAGTACCGTTGGGATGACAAATAGTTTTACCAGCGGGGAACCATATGGCGACGACCATTACCATCACTGATCGCACAACCGGAAAGAGCGGAGAAGCCGTTATCGACGGCAAGGTTTTTTCCATCGGTAAAAGCGGGGAGAACCATCTGGTTTTAGACCAGACGGCGATATCTCGCAGACATTGCCGGATAGAAGTTCACGGCAACGCGCTGATGGTTAGGGATACAGGGAGCCGTAACGGAACATTTATCGACGGCCGCCGCCTCGACCCGCAGGTTCCCGTTCCTTTCGACGAGAACTCCATCCTTCAGGCCGGCGACTATATTATCAAGCTTAAAGGCAATTCAAGAAATCCAGAACGCCCACCGGTCAAGGCCGGCGAGGTCAGAAACCCGCATATCGATAATTCCGCTCCCAAAGGGAAGGGGGATACAACATCTCCCAAGGCTTCCCCACTGGCCCGTAACGACGACCGCCGCGTTATCCCGGTCGAACTCAAGCGCGAGGTCCATGCCAAGCTTCTTGAGCGCATGGATCTGAAACACACTGATATGACCAACCGCTCCGCTAACGAACTCCGCCTCGCCACCGAGGAGGTCTGCACCTCCATTGTTCAGGAGATGGCAAGCCGCCTCCCGACATGGCTCGTGCCCGGGGAGTTGGTCAAGGATGTTGTTGATGAGGCGATTGGCCTTGGCCTTCTTGAAGACCTTCTGGCCGACGATGAGGTCGATGAAATCATGGTTGTCGGCTGGTCAAAAGTTTATGTTGAACGTCAGGGCAAGCTTGTCCTGACGCCAAAGCAGTTTACCGATGACCAGCAGGTTATCGCAATCATGCGCAGAATCCTTGCACCCATCGGCCGTCGAATCGACGAGACCAACCCCATGGCGGACGGTCGTCTTGCTGACGGCAGCCGAGTAAATGCCGTGATTCCGCCTCTGGCTCTCTCGGGGCCCACGCTGACGATCAGAAAATTCGCGACCACGCCCTTTGTTATTACCGACCTCATCAACCGGTTCAACTGCATGACCGACGAGATGGGGCGCTTCCTCGAACTGTCGGACACCAACCGCGCGAATATCCTTATCTCCGGCGGTACCGGTAGTGGTAAAA
>JAFGWW010000226.1 GCA_016936955.1 Planctomycetota bacterium
GTTCCGGACACGGTGTTTTTCTTCTGGCGCTCCTCAATCTGCTTGAGGGCGGCTTCCATCTCGCGCTGTCTGCGCAGGTCGTCTGTCATATTGCGTTTCCATCTCATCGAAGAACCGTTTTTGCCACAAGTCACAAAGGTTACACCTTATGCCCCGCATGTCAAGCACCCGATTTGCACGTCCCCGGACAAAAAACGCATAAAGTGCTATCATATTTGGTGCTTACCCCTCGACAGATCGTAAATTTTAGGTTAGGATTGTGCCTCGGTCAATTGCGGCACATGCAAAATAGAGGTCGGAACGATGGAAGGCAGGCATCTCAATTTTTTATGCGATATCGGGGAACTCGGCGCCCTCCTTGCTGGAAGCGCGGACATTGAGAGTTTTCTGCATAAAGTGGTGGAGATGATCTCCCGCCACCTCGAATCCAACGTCTGCTCAATTTATCTCTACGACGAAAAATCCAAGGTCCTCGTTCTCAAATCAACCATCGGCCTGAAGCAGGAAGCGATCAACAACGTCCGCCTCGGGCTTGGCGAGGGTCTGGTCGGCCTTTGCCTGCAGAAGCTTGAACCGATCTGCGAGGCTTCCGCCCGCTCGAATCCGAACTTCAAATTCTTCTCCGAGATTGGCGAAGAGAATTTTGAATCTTTCCTCGCCGTGCCGATCACGCGCGGGGTCGAGAAGATCGGCGCGCTGGTTGTGCAGCACGAGAAGAAGAACTACTTCACCGCCCTCGACGTGGCCACGCTCCGCGCGTCGGCCTCCCAGCTTGCGGGCGCGATTGAGAACGCGCGGGCCCTCATCCACCTCAACACGCGCAACGACCAAGCTGTAACCAAGGAGTGCCGCAGCAACGAGCAATGCCTGATAAAAGGCAAGGCCGCCTCCCCCGGTTACGCGCTTGCCCCGATCACGATTTTGAGCAACGACCACGACTGGCTGCCCGACGACAAGACAATAGCCGAGCAGACAGGAACGGTTGAGGATGTGGACAACGCGCTTGTCGCAACCGGCAAGCAGCTTGAAGAGTTGCAGGCACGTCTTGAGGAAAAGCTTCCCGAGATCGCCTCGCTTATCTTCACCGCCCACCAGATGATGCTCAAGGACACGAACTTCGTAGGGCAGATGAAGATACTGGTGCGCAAGGGGGACTCGCCCCTATCGGCGGTGCGCAAGGTAGCGGGTAAATATATCAAGACCTTCAAGGCCAGCCCCATGGCATACATGCGGGAAAAAGCCAACGATGTGGAGGATCTGGCCCGCAGGATCATCTCCAACCTCAACCCCATCGGCAAAGACAGGATCGCCTCCTGCGAGGGGCGCATCGTAATCGCGCGCGAACTCTTCCCCTCCGATATCCTGAAGTTGACCTCAGAGAATGTGGCGGGTATCGTGCTGGTAAGCGGCGGTGTAACTTCGCACGTGGCGATTATCGCGCGCAGCCTTAATATCCCGCTGATCATCGCTAACCACAAGGACCTGCTGGAGCTGCCCAAGGGCACGCTCATGCTTCTCGACGCCGACACGGCCAACCTTTACGTCAACCCCCGGGCCGACGTTATCCGGCAGTTCACGCTCAAGGACGAAGCGGTCAAGGCGTTGGAATCGCATTTCGCCAAGATGAAGGAAAGCACCTTCACCGCCGACGGCGAGCGCATATATCTCCGTGCCAACATCAACCTGTTGAGCGAACTTTCCCTGGCGAAAGAACTCAAGGCAGAGGGCGTGGGGCTTTACAGAACGGAGTTTCCCTTCCTCATCCGCCCCGCCTTCCCGTCGGAAGACGAGCAGTATCTGGTTTACCAGACCCTGTTGCGGGAGATGAAGGGGCAGACAGTATTTATCAGAAGCCTGGACGTTGGCGGCGACAAGGTTCTTGCCTACTGGGACGACGCGGGCGAGGCCAACCCCGAACTCGGCCTGCGCTCCATACGTTTCTCCCTGCGCCACGACGAGGTTTTCAGGACGCAGCTCAGAGCGATACTCCGGGCCGGGGCCGGGTTCGACGACCTGCGCATAATGTTCCCCATGATCTCGGGGATGGACGAATTCATGCAGGCGAAGAGCATTCTCAAGAAGTGCGCCGCAGACCTCGAAAAATCCGGCGTGAAACACCACACCAGCCCGAAGATAGGGATGATGATCGAGCTTCCGTCCGTTCTTGAAACGCTCGACGAATTTGCGAAAGAAGCCGACTTCTTCTCCATCGGCACGAATGACTTTGTCCAGTACATGCTCGGCGTTGACCGCACCAACGACAAGGTCGCAGAATATTACAAGCCGCACCACCCCTCCGTCATGCGGGCTCTGGCGAAAATCGTCGAGACCGGACGCAGGGCGGGGATTGACGTTTCGGTCTGCGGTGAAATGGCCCACGAGGAAAAATACATACCCTTCCTCCTCGGGATCGGGGTAAAAATAATGAGCCTCGACCCCCATTACCTCCCTTCTCTTCAGTCGGCGATCATGTCGATCAAACTCAGCGAGGCAAAGGAATTTGCCGAAGCGGTGCTGGCCGAACCATCGGTAAAGAAAATCGAAGAGATGCTTGCAAAAGGAATTGCGAGACATGCCTAACATACTTGTTGTCGGCAGCGCCAACATGGACGTTATCGCCCCGGTGAAACGGATGCCGGCCGCGGGCGAGACCATCCTGATAGACGACGTCAAACTCGCAAACGGCGGCAAGGGCGCAAACGCCGCGGTCGCGGCCGCCAAGCTCGGCGGCA
>JAFGWW010000227.1 GCA_016936955.1 Planctomycetota bacterium
GGGAAAAATAATTTCTGCTCGGGATAGAGGGGAAGCGAGTAAACCCCCACAGGCTCGAAGGCGCGCACACCCCTGCCCCCTTTATGGCCGTCGTAGGAACAGGTGAAGATATTCAGGTCGCGATCCGAATCCTGCGCGAGGCGGAGCCATTTTTTCAAAGTCTTCGCAACCCCGTTCACCTCGAAATAAGTATCGGTGAAGTGGGCGATCTTGATGCCGTCGCTCTTGCGCTTTGCGGAATTATCCACGAAGCGGTCAAGCACGGTGCGGCTGAAAGAGCGTTCGGTGCTGTAGACGGCGTAGCTGACAAAGTAAGGCGAGAGCATCGAGTAGAGCGCTCCGGCCGATCCGAGGGAGTGGAAAATATCGAAAAGGCGCGCACCGGCGAAGCGTTCGAAAATGTGGTTGCCGAAATGGAGGAGAACCTTGTTCGAAACCTTGTCCACAAAATGGAACCATGCGGCGCTCTTGGCTTTTTCGTTGTCCTCGTTGCCAGCCTCGACAGTTTTGCGGAGTTCCTCATCCTCGGTAATCATGGTTGTGGACTCGTGGCGCAGGACATCCATCACCGATCCCGGCGTCTCGCCGGCCAGAGATTTGGATTGTTTCCACCCGCGGAAAAGGCGGTCAAGCAGGCCTTCGGCGCGGGCGGTTACCCCGGTCTGGAGCGAACGGTCGAGGAAGCGCAGGAGCACATCCTTGTTGACGTGTTTGTCGAGGCCGAACTTGTTTTTGTAAAACTGATAGGTGATGCCGTATATCGTGTGGGCCATGACGCGGGGGCTGCTGTCGCCGCCGATTACGTTGCCGCAACCGGAGTAGACCGCGTCGAGATAATCCTGCACGCCGCAGTCGCCCACCACCTCGGTGTATGTGCCGGCGATGTTGAGCGAGCTGTGGTCGTCGGAGCCGCCGAGCAGATATTTTTTCCAGGGCTCCTTGAATTTCGGCTCGATGCCGTGCCGGTCGGCAAGGCGCTCCATATCCTCGGCTCTCAGGCTTGAGAGCACAGCCCTGAGGGCGTCGTTCACCGTCGAGTCATGGTCGCCGTTGAGCTCGAAAACCTTGAAGAGGAGAAGAAGCTTCTCGAAATGATCCACCGTCAATCGGTCATTGACCGCGGCAAAGGGGTGGGCGATACAGAAGCGCAGCTTTTCGGCGTTGAGGTAATCGACGAATTCGAAGATATTCTCGCGCACGCCCTGAATATCGTCGTGCTGTTTTTCCGTCAGGTCATGAACCAGGACATGAACCTTGCAGCGGTCGGCGGGAAAGTATGTGGTAACCTCCTCGCTCAGGAAAGCGTCTTCGTGGGCGGAGGCGACCTCGAGGCTTCCGTCGAGGACATTGTGGTCGCTGATGGTGACCAGATCCATGCCCCGCCGCTTGGCGATCTGGTAAAGGGTTTCCGGGGCGGTGAAGCTCTCGGGGCAGCCGATCTTCTGCATCAGCCAGATTGACGGGCGCTTACTCCATGATGAATGAACGTGCAGGTCTACTCTTGTAATTCCGCCTCTCATAACCGGCTCCTCGCGACAAGGCTCCCCCCTTGTTTATTCAGGCGTCGGTCGGCACACATTGCGCCGCCACGTGCCATGCCCACAGTGTATATTCGTATGTTAGCGAATCGAACGACTTTGGTTATATTGCGGTTAATCTTCGGGGCGCGGGAGAGACGGGCGCATGTAAAATCGCAGAGCCCTTGACTATACAACCGCCGTTTCTACAATATCTTATATCAAGCGGCATTCTGATTCTCTGCGGGGACGCCATGAAGGGCGAGAAGAAACATATAGCCTACCTGATTGACGAGATGAAGGTCGGCGGGGCGCAGCGGCATATCGAAGGGCTGATCGAAAGGTTGCCCCCGGAGTATTGCGCGTCGGTGCTCTGCCTTGAGAAAAGCGGCCCCATTGGCGAAGAGCTGGCGGGCAGAGGCGTGCCTGTCATCGAGCTGCACTGCCCGAACCTCTGGAGCATAAACGGGGCGTCCACTTTTTTCCGCCTGCGGAGAATGCTGCGCGAGGAGGGGGTTGATCTGCTCCATGCCTTCCTCGGCACCGCATGCCTCATCGCCCCGCTGGTAAAGAGCGGAAACATAAAAACCGTGACCAGCCGGCGCGACACAGGGTTCTGGATGGGCAAGGCTTTCTCGACCCTCGCCGCCATGGTCGCCTCCCGCGCGGACGGGATAACCGCCAACTCGACTGCGGTCAAGGACGCGGCGTGCAGGCTTGAGAAAATCAGGCCGGAGAAAATCGAGGTCATCCATAACGGCATCGACGTGCCGGAAGTTACCAGCCATGAAGCACGCATGAAGCTGCGCCATTCGCTCGGCCTTGACGGGAATGATATTGTCATAACCCAGGTCGCAACCCTGACCCCGGTCAAGGATCATGAGACCGCCATCTCCGCTCTGGTGAGGCTTGCGCCAGAACATCCGCGTTTGCGCTGGGTATTTGTGGGAGACGGGCCGCGGATGGAACCGCTCAAACATATGGCGGCCAATATGGGCGTCGGGCGGCACCTTCTATTCCTCGGGGAGAGACAGGACGTGCGGGATATACTTATGGCAAGCGATATCTCCGTCCTGACCAGCCGCTCGGAAGGTTTTCCGAACGCGGTTCTTGAAGCGATGGCCTGCGGGCTGCCTGTAGTCTCGACCGACTGCGGCGGGGTCAATGACATGATTGAGGACAGCGTAAACGGAATGGTTGTTCCCGTGGCCGCACCCGAGAGCCTAGCCGCCGCGATAGAGAAGCTTATCGAAAATACCGGCCTCGCCGATTCGCTCGGGAGCAAGGCGCGGGAAAGGATCGGCGCCGAATTTACGTGGGAAAACACGGTGGGCAAGACCTGCGCCCTTTACGAAAGGCTCCTCGCCGGAAAGGGAAGCGAGTGAAAATACTCTTCATACTCCCGGCAATGGGCAAGAGCGTCACGACCCACCTCGGCATCGGGCATGTGAGCGCCGCCCTGCGCGTTGCCGGGCACGAGACAGCCCTCCTGAAAATAAACCGCCACATAAGCGAGCAC
>JAFGWW010000228.1 GCA_016936955.1 Planctomycetota bacterium
AAAGGGGTAGAGACCGCCCTGGCTGCCGGATTTACTCCCAGTATAAACCTCATGCTCGGGCATCCACTGGAAAGCCGTGAGACGATTAGAGAAACGGTTGACACGATAAAGGCGCTGGTGAATAAAGGGGCGAAGCTGGTTGGATTCCAGTATCTGCGGCCATTGCCTGGAACGGTGATTGAAGAAGAATGCTTAGGTGCAGGGCTACTTGAAAAAAGCCTTCCCTATTCATACTGGGCTTCTTGCCGAAACGAGCCAGCATTGCCAACCAAGTATCTCAGTAAAAAGGAACTGAAAGAGCAATTCGAGTCAATATGCAAGGAAATGGCCGAGTTTTTGGCTGGAGTGGAAGCCTCCAAGGGGATCGCGATTAATCGGAACTCCTCTACTGCAGATAAGGATAGTACGCCGCTGTCGTTATATCGCAAAGGGAGGTCATTTTTAGGGCGGCAGCGCCGTAGGCTGAGAAATTTTGCGTCTAAAGTTATCAAATACGCTGCAACTCCGAAGCAAGCTGAGCGATTCCTATTGCCCAGTCAGCATGAAATGCCCTTAACCTCCATGCTCCCGAATGCTGACGAGGTGGTCAGTATTGGTCCTCATTCATTGGCAATGTATCGACTGGTATTGCAGCAACTAATCGAAAACGGTGCAAGATTCATCACTTCTAGGCAGTTTTATTCAAATGACTATGACCGACAGGCTTTAAATATCCTGATCCGCCATGATATTGATTATCGCCCAGAAACAGTAGAACCGATGATTGCAATTGAGAAAGCACTTGGTGTTCGTTCTGAGCTGCACATCATCTTCGACGCGACTTATTATGATATTGCGCCGTATATAGATGAGTTTAAAGGCTATGGCGATGAAGGATTTCTGCTTGGTCTGCATACTGTCACCCCCGGAGAAGATGATATTTACAGTTCGTTTCGCCGCGAGTGTGATGCCTTTTGTTCGGCTTTTGGCCATGGTCCGAACTATTTTTCCATACATGGGAAATCTCCGCATCCGCCGCATTGGGTTGAGAAACGCCAGCGATTCTTGGACGAGTTGAAGCCGTATCTCAACGAGTTTGGAATTTCCGGAAGCCATAACTATCGCTCGCCAGACATATGGATTGAGGACTCCGGCAGTAACCGGAGCGAGTTCTCAGTATTGCGCAGACGGTTTTTTAGTATTCCTGCATATCACCATTCAGGAGTCATTGGTTTACTTATTCACCCATTGCATTGGTTGAATCATACTGTGGATTGGCCAACAGATGACGAGCATAGTTTGCAACACCTAAATCGGATAGCGTCAGGAAACGCTTAATGTTCTACATAAACGTCAATCGGCGTTTTTTCTAGGGAGGTCTAAGCATGATAAAGTTGACAAGCCCCAAGTTCGACCAGGACGAGGTCGACTTCGTATCTAAGTGCCTGGAGTCTGGGTGGGTCACGCAAGGTCCGATGGTGCAGGAATTCGAAAAGCGTATTGCGCAACGCCAACAGGTGGCTCATGCTCTTGCCACGACTTCATGCACGGCGGCATTGCATTTAGGGGCGCTCTCACTAGGACTGAAACCAGGAGATGAAGTGATTGTTCCTGCGTTTACATGGATAACCTCGGCTCACGCAGTCGAATACGTAGGAGCTAAAGCCGTTTTTGCCGATGTCGATCCAATAACATTTAACCTTGATCCTGTGGCATTTGAAGCTGCAATTACACCCAACACCCGCGCAGTGGTTGTGGTGCATCTTTTCGGTTTGGCTGCACCAATGGATGAAATTATGGCCATTGCCAAAAAGTATTCACTTTTAGTAATAGAAGACGCAGCCTGTGCTATCGGCACTAGATACGATGGGAAACCGGTTGGCGGTATTGGTGATGTCGGTTGCTTTTCATTTCATCCCCGCAAAGTCATTACAACCGGAGAAGGTGGAGCCTTGACTACAAATAGAGACGAACTTCCTCCTGTTGTTAACGCATATCGTTGCCATGGATTCTCTGGATACCCGACAAACGATTCAGGTCAAACCCACCCCTACACTATGGGAAGTTTTGATTATCTCGGATTTAATTTGCGTCTCTCTGACATTCAGGCGGCGGTTGGCCTTGCGCAATTGAATAAACTAGACGGATTGTTGGCCGAACGCTGCGCTGCAGCGAATAGCTATTCTAGTCTTCTTGCCGAAATTGAAGAAGTGGCAATCCCTACAGTACCAGCCAAGTGTGGCCATACTTATCAGTCCTATGTAATTCGCATACAAAAAGGTGGAGTTGCACGGCGCAATTTAATTATGGACGAGTTTCAGCGCCAAGGCATTCAGACTCGCCCTGGTACACACGCCGTTCACCGCCTTGGATATTACGCAAAAAAATACGGCATCGACGAAGCTGAATTTCCAAATGCTTGCGACTGTGAAGATACGACGATTACCCTCCCAATCTTCCCGGGAATAACAATTGAAGATCAAATGCAGGTTGTAGCGTGTCTAAAATCTTCGATTTAACCAATGCGGTGGTCTTGGTAATTGCAGCCACGTTTTAACTTCGTTGAGTAAAACAAAGATTCCGATATGTTGTCTGTTTTGCTCAGTTTACTCTCGTTAACGACATGCTTTCTGCGGAGCAAGAAAGGTTTTTCAGCGTGATGCAAGAGGGCCCATTGAAACGCTTCTGCCTAGCTGTGTACCACGCCATTAAGTCTATAGCCTTGATTTTCTGTTTTCGCGGGCATATGGATGTGTTGATCGCCAAAATTGTAAATCGATGTGCCTTTTGCTTTTATTCCATGTTATGTCGCATACGAAAGCGGCGCCAGACGCGGTCTGTCCTGCAAGTCTCTATTGTATCGCATAAACAATTCATGCTGTCTCGGGCTATGAGAGCGTGCGGCATTAAATCCGCATTTTTTGCTTTAAATACTGATATAGGTAAACTTAATATAGGGTTTGATTACGCATTACCTTTTCATATAAGCAGCCGGAGGCGGCATTACCTGGAGCTTTGGTATTTATGGACAGTTTTTGCGCGATATGACGTGATCCATTTCCATTTTTTGTCTTTTCTATCCTTTACGGGATGGGAGCTGGAGTATCTTAGGAGGCTGAACAAGGTTATTGTTTTTCATTTTCGCGGATGTGATTTACGCCAGCGCAGTATTAACTTGGAGAAAAACCCAGAGCTGAATTGCTGTCAGGAATGCGATTATCCAGCAGGTTCCTGCGAAACCGAGACGTTAAGGCAGCGATGGGCTCTTGCGGAGAAATATGGGGATTTGTTTTACGTTACAACCCCTGATCTTTTGGATTTCATGCCACAGGCAGAACACCTTCCGTTTATTGCGCCTCAGATAATAGATTTCAATGCAATCGAATCTACAGAAAGAGATCCAGACGTATTCCGCGTTGTAACCAGTTCCAACCACCCAGGCATTGATGGCGTCTCCTCAATCCGCGAAGCTATAGCGAGATTGCAGGAAGAAGGAGAGCGAATTGAGCTTGTTGAAATCCGGAACACGCCATATATGGAGACGTTATCAATCTACAAAAGCGCAGATGTCTTTGCCGGAAAGCTTCGCATGGGGTATTACAATAACGCCAACATCGAGGCCATGATGCTTGGTGTCGCAAATATAAGCTACATTCGAGACGAGTATCTTGCGTCGATCCCAGATTGTCCTGTCATTGTAGCGCGTCCCGACAGCATTTATGATAAACTTAAATATTTCGCACATCATCGCGAGGAACTTGCCGAGATTGGTAGGCGTGGTCCAGAGTTTGTCCGGGCTCATCACGACCCGAGAATGATTTGCGAGCGATTACTAAAAGATTACGATAGGGTAATGCAAAATCGAATAGAGGGCGCCTAATAGCTTCCGTTTGGCACTTTTCTAAACGCAGAAAAGGATATTTCAGATGGCATTATTTTGTACACGTTCACAGCTTCATGCGACCAAGGAACTTATCGGTTTGCTTACCCGACATCGCCAACTAACGCTTATGATGGCGGTTCGTGAACTGAGTGATAGATATGCAGGACAAGTGCTTGGGCTTTTCTGGGCAATCGGACATCCGATTTTTCTGATGGTTGTCTATTGTTTTGTCTTTGTGGTTGTACTAAAGCTTAAAGCGTCAGCAACCGGATTGGCTCTGCCAATGGATTACAGCGTATATCTGTTAGCGGGGCTTATCCCGTGGATGTCGTGTATGGAGGTGTTAAATAAGCAGTCGACCGTGATTGTTATGAATGCAACATTAGTTAAGCAAGTGGTCTTTCCGGTTGAGGTATTACCGGTAAAGACGGCACTTGCAGCGCTCGTCATGCCAATTAGTGCATTTTCATTCTATTGCATCTATGTATTCTTTCGAGCTGACGGGCTTTATTGGACATATTTACTAATTCCCGTGCTGCTCTGCATCCAGACGTTAGGGTTGATAGGCGTCGGGTATATCCTATCCGCAATTGGAGTCTATTTCCGCGATTTAAAAGATTTCGTGCAACTCTTTACGTTTGCCGGCATGTACTTGTTGCCGATTATGTATATGCCAGATTACGTTCCAGCAATGTTTAAGCCGCTTCTGTATATAAACCCTTTTAGCTATATGGTATGGTGTTACCAAGATGTCTGCTACTATGGAAGCTTTGAGCATCCATATGCATGGGTCATTTTTCCTGTGTTTTCTTGTTTTATATTCGCGTTTGGTTATCGGGTGTTTCGAAAACTTAAGCCGATGTTCCCCAGTTTTCTTTGATAACGAATAACTTGCAATCATTTAGCATGAAAGACGATATAATTGCACGTGCACTGATCTTTAAGGAATCTCTATGCCAGAACCCGTGATTGATATTCAAAATCTTTCAGTTTCATATAAAATATATTCTCACCCCTTTGATCTGATCAAAGAGGTTTTTGTGCGTAAACCATGCCATGATCTTTTTTGGGCGCTACGTGATGTAAGTTTTGCTGTCCAGGAAAAACAGCGGGTAGGGATAATTGGCCCTAACGGAGCAGGGAAAAGTACGCTTCTTAAGGTGATAAGTCAGAACCTTCAACCAACTTCGGGGAACATTCAGGTTAACGGTAAAATCTCGGCTATGTTGTGTTTAGCCTCATCGCTTAATCCCGATGAAGATGGAATCAGTAATATTCGTTTCAATCTAATGATGAACGGATGTGACCCCAAAGACATTCCGCGCTTGACTGAGGAAATTATTGAGTTTACTGAGCTTGGCCCGTTTATTTACTCTCCGGTTAAAACCTATAGCTCTGGCATGAATGCACGGTTGGCCTTTGCCATCACAACCGCGATGAAACCAGAGATTTTAATCGTTGATGAGATTCTCTCCGTTGGTGACGGCTACTTTGTCGGCAAAGCAATTAAGCGCATGATAAAACTATGTGAAATGGGGAGGGCGCTTGTGTTTGTCAGCCACAGCCTGGCCGATATCCGGAATCTGTGCGACACTGCCGTTTGGATGGAAAACGGCACGGTTCGTATGATCGGCCCGGTTGAAGAAGTATGCAATGAATACCAAGAGGATTACCAGAAAAAACGCGACTTAAGTGAGCGCGAAGAAAATATCGAACGACACAAGCAAGCCCGAGCTCAAGTGGCCGGGATCGACCTAGAAGAGCGCCACACGCTTTATCTTCGCATAGTTACGTCCCGAGAAAAGAGAGACCTGCATGACGTTCACTATGTCCGCGATATAGAACTTTGCCTGAATGAAGAGACATGTATCAACGTTCCCTTAGAAGCAACCTCTGTTGATCAACCAGTTGAAGCTAAGCTTGATGTTATTAATAGTGAATGGGGGCGCGTATACAGTCGCCGCAGTCATGAATGCCGACTTTTATGCGCAAATTCAGGAAAGAATATGGGCGGCCTCATATCCTTTAATATTCCGCCCCATGAATCTGATCGGAAAGAGTTGCCTATTACTCTTTCTTTTCTGTATGACTCTCACGGAAAAGATGAAACGTTAGTGGTTGAATATTTTGATTACAGCGATACTCAGTGGAAGTCATGTGAACATAAGGATATAAATCAGGATGATGCTTGGTGTCGCGTCTCTGCTTGTTGTAATATGATGCTGCCTAATGATGAAGCATTTCAAAAAGCAAAAGATATGATAGAGCTTGCAACCAAACATGATATGGAAATTGTGGATATCTTTGTCGAGGTAAATGGCCGCAGAACTCATGTTATCCAAGAGCAATGTCCGTTTACTGTGGCTGTTCGGGTTAAAGCAAATCGTAAAATTCCTCTAGCGGATGTATTTATAAATATTTACAGTATTAGTGGGCAGTATGTCTTTTACCAGTCAAGTGGACTTAATCCAAGCGACGTATATGACACATCTTGTAACTTCCATGACTTTGAAGGAGAAGCTACTGTACGGTTTATGTTCGAAGTTAACCCCTTCCGTTCAGACGAATATTCCATTAGCGCTTGGTGTGCAAATGGCTTTGATCCTGTCAACAATTATCCTCAGTCATGCCATTATGACGTGCAGGTCAATGGCACTTCTTTTGTTGTCACCCGTGAGTATGACGATGTGCCAATTGATTATGGATGGGCAAATATCCGTGTGCCGGTTCAGATAGAAATGCATACCGAAGAATAATCGTCAGCAAAAGTGTAATACGAAAAGTCGGAGGTAGAGCCTTTTGTATGAGAAGTGATTTTGAATTGAAATCAGCTACGCAAAACATAGATACGCCTCAAATGATTCGAGTTTTACATCTCGGGAACATCGCCAATAACGGCTACAATAACGCAAAAATTCTTCGGCGTCATGGGATTGATTCGGATGTTCTATGTTATGGTTATTATCATATCATGGGCTCTGTCGAATGGGAAGAGGAAGATGTTTTCGGAACTTGGGGCAACGACGATTTTCCTGCGTGGAAGAATGCCGGCGTAAAGAAAGATGTTCGCCCGTTATGGTTTGCGCAAGGCCCCTTCTGTTTGGCTGCACTCTATCTTTCCGCTCGCGCTAAAAAGCAACGTTTTCGAAGTAGTGTATTCCGTATGCTTTTAAATGGGTTTGCGCGGTTTGGGGTGCCGCTATTAGGTGTTGTGATTGGCGGAAGGGGGTGGGTTGGCAGGGCGCTGCGCTCTGCTTTGCGTTTCGGGCGCAACCTCTTTCGTTTTGTTCGGCAGCAAGCAATGCTTTCAGCCCTATCATTGACAATCGTGGCTATGCTCGCAGGCTTGGGAGTTATTTGTTTGGCGAAAGTGCGCCCGGATATGACGACACCGTTAGCAATTGGCGGTGGAATGCTGCTGCTTATTTTTCTTTGCACTAGGTGGTGGCAGCATTCTTTGCATACCCGGATACTAAGGCGAATCGGGTCTCTGACCGCAACATTTAAAGAGTTGTTCCCGCATAGAGAAAGTTTTCTTTCTAGCAATGACCTGAGGCTTGGCCGCATTGAAGAAATGCTTTGGAGTCAGTTGTTTTCGTGCTACGATCTTGTTATCGGTTATGCCACGGAAGGGAAATACCCACTTGTATTTTCAAAGCCATATCTGGCATTCGAGCACGGGACAATTCGAGATCTACCGTTTCAAGAATCACCTCAAGGCCGATGTTGTGCCATTACCTACCGCATGGCCGATGGGGTTATCATTACAAATTGTGACAATATCCGTGCGGCAAAGCAGTTGCGGTTGAATTCATATAGCTTCTTACCCCATCCAATTAACGAAGACCACATGGATGAGCCTTACGAGGACTTACGTGCGGAATTGCTGCAGGCTTTGAGCGCCGACTTTATTGCTTTTCATCCATCCCGGCAACATTGGGAAGAATGCCGGCATCCGGATTGGGAAAAAGGCAACGATATTTTTATCCGTGGGTTTGCTAAATTCGTAACAGAGCATCATCCGGCAGCTGGGGCAGTCTTTGTGGACTGGGGAAAGACTGTTGAGCAGAGTAAAGAGTTATTGGAAAGCCTTGGTATTGCCGATCGGGTTCTATGGATTCCACCTCAGCCTAATCGAAGCATGACGCGGTATATTCGTGCTGCAGATATGGTGGCAGATCAATTTTTCCTAGGTGCCTTTGGGGGCATTCTTCCCAAGGCTCTTTTGCATGGCTGTCCGACGATGCTCAAACTTGATGAGGAAATTCACCGCTGGTGTTTTCCCGAAATGCCGCCTGTGATGAATGTATCTACGCCAGAGGAAGTGTACATGGCGCTAGTTAAGCTAGATGACGATACCGTGTATAGAGACTCATTAGTTTCAGGCGGACGAGTCTGGTATGATGCATATCACTCCAATAAAGTTATTGCTAAAGGCCTGACGGAGATGATCGCCAATGTGACGAAGCGATGCCGGGAGAGAATTAATGAATCTGCGTAGTTTGGCTCATGCAATCCTGCGCCGAGTGCGCTTGGTATTGCATTGGCTTTTAATGCCTGTGGTGAAAGTTTTGGCTCGAACGTGGAGAGCAGCAGCTGATGCGGAGAAGTCAAGTTTATGGGCAGGTACTCCAATCCTGAATATGGCAGTGAATGCGCGCGCCGAAACCCTTCTTGGGCGACGAGCTGATTCACTGGTGTACTCGTCGTATTTTATAACCGACCAGTTTACTTATAATCTATCGTGGGCTAGATATGTCCCGCTTCTAGGCCAGATGTTGCCCTATTTTGTTCTGTTGTGGGCGTGCCGTACTTACGGTAGGCTACATTTCTACTGTGATCGCGGATTGTTGCCACAACTTGAACGGGGGCGATTCAACGAAGACGAGCTGGCTTTATATCAGATGTTGGGGAAGGAAATTATATTTTGGACCTATGGTGCTGATGTCAGAACGCGTAAACGGACTGAATCGCTAGGTGAGTATAATTGCTGTACCCATTGTCCTGAGCCTGGGCGATATTGTGTCTGCGACGACGACTTGGGCAGGGATAATCAGAAGACACTCGCCCGGTACGGCCATGTATTTGCCATGGGCGACATGATAGAGTACACTCCAGACAGCCGTAACGATCTTTTCTTCTGGCCTGTTGATCTTGATTCCGATGGTGGTGAGCGTTACCGCCCGCAGTATCCGGACGCGAAAAAAACTGGTCCTGTTCGCATTGTGCATGCACCTAATCACCGACATTTCAAGGGTTCAAAATATCTTATTGATGCGGTGGAGGTGCTGAAACAGGATGGTGTAAATGTCGAGCTTGTCTTGGTCGAGCGCATCCCCAACCGGCAGGCCCTTGAAATCTATCACACTGCGGATATTATTTTTGATCAGTGTTTGATTGGGTTTCACGGTTATTTTGCCAATGAGGCCATGGCGATGGGAAAACCCGTCCTCTGTTTTATACGTAAGCCCGAGGAATATCTATTGGTGGCGGATGAGTGCCCCATTCAGTCAGCAGATGCGGGAGCGTTACAGGAAACTCTGCGCAGACTGCTATCCGATCCACAGCAACTTCGAGCTTTAGGAGAACAGGGACGGAGGTATATCGAAACTCATCATACTCTATCGGAATTTGCCGGGCGTTTGCGTTGCGCCTATGAGCAGTTGGGTTGGGAGTCTTCTTCATGAGCAGTGCGGCGGTGATTGGAGCAGCTGGTTTTGTTGGACGACATTTGTGCCGTGCATTGCGTGATGCGGGGTATGAGGTCTATGGGTATGATTATCCTGGAGCAAAATTCAATGAGCCGGGGATTCAGTTTTACGAAATTGATATTTCTCAAGGCGCCCCAATGTTTCCGGCTTCGCTTGCTGGAGTGTTCTATCTTGCTCAGTCTCCATTCTATCGTTCCTTTCCTGAAAAGGCAGCACATCTGTTCGCGGTGAACGCGCTTGGCGCCCTCGATACAGGAATTGCCGCGCGGGAAGCCGGCGCAAAATTAATGTTCTTTGCGTCGACAGGAAATGTCTACTCTCCGGGATTTGCGTCTCATGCCGAGGATGATCCGGTTTTTCGGGACACCCCCTATGCCCTCAGCAAGTTGCACGGGGAAGAAATGCTTGCATTCTTGCCCGATGATTCTTTTCAGGTCGTGAGGGGACGGATTTTCGGGGCCTTCGGTCCTGGGCAGCGCAGCATGTTGCCGGCGTTTGTTCGCGAACGTATTCTGGCGGGAGAAGCTATTCGACTCGATCCTGCGCCAAATGGATGCGATGTTGGGGAAGGCCTACATCTCTCTTTTGCCTATGTGCTTGATCTGTGTGACTGGTTGCTTCAGATTCTTCAGCGTGCAGAGAGCGGGGATGCGCTACCTTCGGTTTTGAACTTGGGTGGCGAAGAAGTGGTGGGGCTGCGGAGATTTTCCGAAATGATGGCCACTGCAATGAAGCGCGAAGCCCTGTTTGTGATTGGCTCGGAACCGCGCAAATTTGATCTCATTGCCGACCCTGCCCTGCTTAAACGTACGATACAGCCAAAGTTCACTCCCCTTCAAGCGGCTCTCGAAGAGACCTGCCGGATAGATGGTTTCTAAGCGTTTTTGTCTCCGGAGCTATGATGAAAATTCTTCACTTGCCTACCAGCGTAGGGAATCATGCATATTCATTGAGCCGTGGAGAACGGGCATGGGGCCACGACAGCGATCTTCTGGTGGCACGCTCGGGTAAATATGCCTATCCGGCAGATATTGAGTTGCAATTGGAGGGGAAACCATTTATTGGCCAACTTTTAGCTTTATATAAGGCCTTTTGTAGCGTTCGTAAGAAGTATGATGTTTATCACTTCAATTTTGGCCGCAGCTTATTCACGCATCGCCTGCTTTCATGGTTTCCGCACATCGATCTTCCGTTCTATGGTGAAGGACGACCGTTGTTTGTTACTTATAACGGGTGTGATGCTCGGATGGCGGCAGAGACCCGTCGTCGCCGAAAATTTTCTGCTTGCCATCCCAATCAGTGTACGTACGGGCCTTGTCAGGCCGAGCGTGAAGATCACATAAAGCAGGCTGCGATTCAGAAGATGGCTCTGTATGTTGAACACATGTGGGCTGTTAATCCTGATCTGCTAAGATATTTGCCGCCGGAAAAAGCGAGTTTTCTTCCGTATGCAGTTGATATGGAAGCGCTTCCTGTGCGCAGCCCAAGTTTTGATTGCTCAAGCCTTCGGGTTTTGCATGCACCGACAAATCGCGGAATCAAGGGAACCGACTTTGTTCTCGCTGCAGCAGAAAAGGTTGCAGATAAACCCGATTGCCGAATGGAGTTGATTTTAGTTGAGGGGTTAACACATCAACAGGCTCTGGCACGTTACGCTGAGGCAGATCTGGTGGTTGACCAGTTGCTGGTAGGTTGGTATGGAGGCTTGGCTGTCGAGGTTATGGCGATGGGGAAGCCTGTGATAACCTATCTACACGAAGACGATCTGTCGTATTTGCCTGTTGCGTTTCGAGAGCAAGCAAGAGAAGCCTTAATCTTGGCTACACCAGAAACCTTGCCGAATGTGTTGGAACGATGTTGTCAGGATAGAGCTTGGCTGCGTGAACGGTCAGAGGCAGCTGTTGCTTTCGCGCGTCATTGGCATAATCCGAAGTTTGTGGCTGAAACCGTGATTGCCAAGTATGCAGATGCTCTTGCTTGTCATCGGAAAGTATAGCCATGTGCGGAATCGGCGGCATTTTCCTTGAGCGCGAATCACACATGGACTTGCGGCAGGTTCTTCCGTTGTTCATGGAACGCGTGGCGCATCGCGGTCCTGATGATTCCGGCATGCAATTCGGCACTGGCCAAGCTTCCTGTCCTGAGGCCTCATCCGGCACTGCGACCTGGGCGTTGGGGCACCGGCGGTTGTCGATCCTCGACCTGAGCGAAGCCGGTCGGCAACCGATGTCATACAATTCGGGTCGGCTCTGGATCACCTTCAACGGTGAAGTCTATAATTACCTCGAGTTGCGCGCCGAACTCTCCAATCTCGGACATTCCTTTCATACCGGCACCGATACCGAAGTTATTCTGGCCGCCTATGCCGAATGGGGCGAGGCGTGCCTCGATCGCTTTATCGGCATGTTCTCGTTTCTTATCGTCGATCTGCGCAATGCGCCGGGAACGGTTTTTGCCGCGCGCGACCGCCTCGGGATCAAGCCGCTGTACCTTCACTATGGCCAAGGATTTCATGCTTGGGCCAGCGAGCCTAAACAGTTTAATGCACTGCCGGGATTCCGCTATACCGCCAACCTGCAGATGATCGCCGACTTCCTCGGTGATGGTGTGCTTGACCACGAACCAGGCTCCTGCTGCTTCGGCAACATCGAGTCTTTCCCGGCGGGGCACTGGCTTCGGTGGAACTTGGATCAAACCCCGTCGCTTTCGGCCGCCTGTCGCTATTGGGAGCCAGACTGCCAGACCTGTTCTTGTTCCCATGAGGACGCCATGGATGGATTGCGGGCGGCCTTTGAGGATGCGGTGCGGTTGCGGATGCGAGCGGATGTACCTGTTGGCAGTTGCCTTTCGGGCGGGATGGATTCATCGAGCATAGTTGGTGTCGCCCACCGGCAGTCAGGCGCCTCGCTTCATACATTTTCCAGTTGTTTTGCAGACAAGCGCTATGATGAACAAGAATACATAGATGCGGTCAATCGGCACACGTCCGCCCATGCACATAAGGTCTTCCCCGACGCTGAGGCTTGTCTGCGGGATCTGGATGCGCTGGTTTATCATCAGGACGAGCCGTTCGGGTCGCTCAGCATGTACGCCCAGTTCTGCCTTATGCGCGCCGCGCGCGAAGCGGAAATCCCTGTGCTGCTTGACGGGCAGGGTGGTGATGAATCGCTCTGCGGTTATCGGAAATATGCTTTCTTTTATCTGCGTCAGTTGCTACAAGAAAAGCGTCTGGTGTGTGCGGCGTCTTTTATGGGACGGTTGCTGTGGCGCGGAGACCGGCGGCAGTTTGATCTGCGACATGGTGCGCGCTATCTCCCGCGCTGGCTGCGTCGTGCGGAAAAGGATGCCCCCCTCTATAGGGAGCCGCTGCGGAAACACTTGCGGCCGGTCTGGTCAGAACGGATGAGGAATGTGCGCGGCCTTCATGCCTACTCTCTGGCAGATCTTCAGCACTGGAGCCTTCCGGCGCTGTTGCGTTATGAAGACCGCAACTCCATGGCCTTCGGTATTGAGACGCGCGTGCCGCTGGTGGATCATCGTTTCATAGAGTACTGCCTGCAGCTTCCGGAAGGCCTGTTTTTTCTGGAGGGACGCACCAAGCGTCTCTTCGCCAGCGCGGTTGGCGAGGCAATCCCGCCAGAGGTCAGGGATCGGCGCACAAAGATGGGATTCGAGACGCCGCAGGACGCGTGGCTTGCTGGGCCGGTTGGCAAGGCCTTGGAAAAGGCGATCCGTAACTCAGAACGTTTGGCGCCGCTGGTGGATCTTGAGCAGGCCAGTCAACGCCTTTGTTCAACCGGTGGAGCGGCACCCGGTTTTCGTGTGGCCAGTCTGGCCCTCTGGGCCGAACGGTTTGACGTGCAGTTTGAGTAAAACCATATGAGCATGACTGTTTATTATATCAACCACTACGCCAGCCCGCCGAGCGTGGGACGGGGTGAGAGGCCCTTACATATTGCCAAGGCGTTTGCCCGTCATGGGCATCGCTGCATTATTCTTGGAGCAAGCCGCCACCACCTGCAATTCCCTGAAGCCACGCCACAGGAAGAAACGATTATCAGGGAAGCCGACCGCGAATTTTTCCTGCTCCCGACCGCGGCCTATTCCGGCAACAGCATAGGAAGGTTGTGGAACATGGTCTCTTTCGGCCGACAGATACGCGGGCTGAAGCGGCTGATCGACGGTGGTAAGTTATCGCGCCCGGATCTGCTTATTGCCAGCAGCCCGCACCCCTTTGCCTATGATGGCGCGGCGGGGTTGGCGAAGACGCTGGGCTGCCCGGTTATTTTCGAGGAGCGCGACCTCTGGCCCCTGAGCCTGATTGAGATAGCGGGGGTGCATCCGTGGCATCCGGTGGTGTGGTGGATGAGGCGGATTGTGCGGCACGCCTGCAAGCACGCTGCGGGGGTGGTGTCGCTCCTGCCCAACGCGCACGAGGCGCTCATGGAACTGGGCCTGCCGCGAGAGCGGTTCCACTGGATCCCCAATGGAATCGATGTCGAGGCGTGGGACGGTGATGATCTACCGTTGCCGGAGGAACACAGGAGCGCGCTGGATGAGGCGCGCAGGGAGAATAAACTGGTGGCTGTTTATGCCGGAGCGCATGGTCCGGCGAACGAGCTCAACACCCTTGTCGATATCCCGGCCGCTGATTCCGATTCCGCGCCCTATCGCATTATGCTTATCGGCGACGGGCCGTCAAAGCCTGCCTTGATAGAACGCGTGAAAGCGATGAAGTGTACGCACCTGCGTTTTTTATCGCCCTTGCCCAAGGCTGCACTGCGCGGACTTCTGCGGCAGTCGGATGTTGGATATATAGGCCTGAAGGATTGTCCGCTCTTCCGGTTTGGGGTCAGTCCCAACAAGGTTTTCGATTATATGATAGCTGGGTTGCCGGTGGTGTGGGCCATACGCGCCGGGAACTCGCCGATTGATGAAGCGCAGGCGGGAATCGCGGTGCCGCCCGGAGATCCGGTGTCGGTCGATAAGGCACTGCGGGAACTGTCACGGATGACACCATCCGAGCGCGAGGCGATGGGCGCGCACGCCTGCGAATACGTCAAGCAACATCATGCATGGAGTGTTCTCGGAGACCGCTATGTCGCCCTTTGCGAGAAGCTGGTCTAGGCGAGAAAACCTGCCAGAATTGGCTTGATTTTATCGTAAAGCCAAGGGCATCCACGCCAGAAGCAATACAAAGGGTAAGCTGTAAAGCCGTAAAGCTTTTGCGGGTCTTGCTGCCGCCAACTATGAAAACCTTATCGCCGGTGTCAAAAATTCCATCTAAAACAGGGTCAACATCGGCCGCTTGCTGCTTTACCCATTCTGCTGCATTAATAAATTCAATTTCCTTTGGATTGCTAGTGATTTTGATAGGCGGCTTATGTTCCCAGAAGGGGGCCGAGAAGTCAACTTGATCGACAATGTGCTTATGGAATTCACCATCAATGACAGTAAGAAATTCAGAGTCAGTAAAGCCGTGATTACGTTGGACGGTTCTTAGAGCTTCTAAAAAAAAACTGATCTAATCGTCTGGCGCAGATCACGGAGCATGCCAGCGACATGAAGGATTCGTGGACGTCGGCTCGTTTGTCGTAA
>JAFGWW010000229.1 GCA_016936955.1 Planctomycetota bacterium
ACCGCGCCGTCCATCATGCCGCTCATTTTTTCCATCGCAGCGGTGGCGCGGGTCATCCCCTTTTCTTTCGCCAAGGCGATAACGTCTTCGTCCCTTATGGCGCAGAGCACCTCCGAGTTGGTTCGGGTTACGCCGGATTTGAGAATCGTGCTGTCGCAGATTACGGGGCGTTTATCGCGCAAAGCTTCGACTCCGCGGGCGACCGCTTCGGGATGGATGCGCAATGTTTCAGCGTAGCTGAAGTCAGCCGTGGCGTGGATCACACGCCGCATTACCGCCTTCGTCGCCACATCGCAATCGACACATTCGAGGCGGCGATCAATAATCTCGTGGCTTTTTTTTTCAATGTCACCGCCAAGCACGGGAAGCCTGTCGTAAGGAACAAGGGGTTCGCCAACACGCTCGACCAGAAGATCCTCGAGCAGCGGATCGTTCTCCATCTTGCTTCCGAGAATTACGGAGACGTCGGGGAACTGCTCGGTGATTTTAAGGGCGAGTTCTGGAAAATCATTTGTGTAATGAGAGCCGCCGTGCAGGAAATACGGAATTATACGAACGGTCTTTGCGCCATTCGCAGCAGCAGAGGCCGCCGCTTCAAGAACGGAAGGAGAATTGATAGACATGAAAGCGCCCGCAACCTCCCGCCCCGGACACCGCGCCCCGACTCGCTGCACAAGAGAGAGAAACCGTGTTGATGACTCCTCTACTCTGCTGCCGTGTGCTACTATTATTACAACTTCAGGGTTACTCATTGTTATCCCTTATCTTTTTTATAAAAGCGTCAATAGCTTGGGGGCGCGAGGCAAAGTGCAGATGGATGTAACTCGCAAGCACATTGCCTTTAACCCAGCCCTCGCTCGACGTCTCACCTTTTCGCCGGTAAGAAACCTCATAGGCTGGAATCCACCCGTCCGACACAAGGCGATCTTCAGCAATTTCTGAAAAATGGAACTCGTGTCCCCGCAGAACGCCGCCCCAGTTGCCCCAGAAACAATCTTCAAGCAGGCGCACCTCGGTCAAGCCCAGACGCTTCAGGCGCGGGAGCATTCTGGTAACAATCGGAACCAGACCGGCCATTCCAAACTCGTTCCCTTCAAGATCGCGAAGAGAGCGCCCAAGATACATAAGCCCCCCACATTCGCCGTATACAGGCTTGCCGGAAGCAGCAAAATTCCTGACCGCAGACAGCATCTCGGAATTAGCCGAAAGCTTTTCCGCATGACTTTCCGGATATCCGCCACCGAACCATAGCGCATCGATATTTTCCGGTAATGCCTGATCATTAAGCGGGGAAAACTCGACCCACTCAACGCCGCGCTCGGCAAAAGCCTCAAGCATGTCTGCATAATAAAAATGAAATGCTTCGTCTTTCGCGACCCCAATCCTGATGCGATCGGTATTCTCGGCCACACATTTTGAGTTCGATGAAGGAAGACGGAAGCCGCCGCCATCCATATCGATAAGCATGTCGACATCGATATGCTTTTCACAGGCATCGGCAAGCTTGTCTATAAATGAATCATCAACCGCGCCGTAATCCGCCGAGACTAAGCCGAGATGCCTTTCCGGAAGAACAGGGAAAGCGCTTTTGGGAATCGCGCCGAGTAGAGGAGGAAGCTTTTCGTGAATCAGCGACTCCGACAAAATCTCTGCATGCCTCTCCGACCCGACCCGGTTCGCGATCACGCCCGCGAGATTCAACCCTTCTTCGAAGCAAGCGAATCCCCTTACCAGAGCCGCGAAACTTCGCGCCATCGATGCGGCGGAGGCGACGAGCAGAATGGGCATGCCGAGGTGACGCGCTATCTCGGCGGTGCTGCCTTCGGGCGAGGTCGAGCTTGCGCCGTCGAAAAGCCCCATAACCCCTTCCACAAAAATCAGGTCGGCGTCGCGAGATTTTTCGCTAACAAGCCCGGAGACATAATCGAGCCCGCACATCCACCCGTCGACATTGTAACACGGCCTACCGGAAGCGAGGGCAAGGTAAGACGGGTCAAGGTAATCCGGCCCGGCCTTGAAGGTCTGCACTTTCATTCCCCTGCGCGACAGGGCGCGCGCAAGGCCTAGGGTAATGCTGGTCTTGCCCGCACCGCTATTGGTGCCGCCCATGACGTAAGCGGGAATGGACTTCTCACCGACCATTATTTCTCCGACCATTTACGCCAACCGGTCCGCACAAGAACCGTCGCCATGTATCCGGCTTCATCAAGATCAACCTCGCCGAAATTCTTCCACAGCCGCTCCTTGCCTTCCTGCTCAACATAGCATGCAAGCCGCGCCTGCTCAAGCAGTCCTTTCTGCGAAAGAAGCTCGCGGAGTTTTGCAAGATGCTTCCCAGCTTTATAGATTATTACCGTCTCGTGATTATCGAGGGCGTCGGCAACCGCGTCCATGTTTCCGGCCGGAAGCAGCACCATACGGTCATCCTGAAGACTGAGGCATTCGTGAAAACGCGCCGCCGCGGCCTGGAATGCGGTGATGCCAGGAACGACATGAATGCGCTCTTCCTCCATCATTTCCGTGAGGGCGAAAAGGAGATAAGAACTTGTGCTGTAAACCGAAGGGTCTCCGATTGTAATTTGCACCACCGACTTTCCTTCACCGCACCAGCCATTGACTCGTTCGGCAATCTCTCTCCAGCATTCGTTCGTCCCCTCCTGATCGCGGCTCATGGGATAAACGTGCTCCACCACCTCCTGATTCGAGAGATAGGGCTCAACCGATTTTACGGCCAGACTCTCTTTGGAGAGTTCCGACCTGGGCGCCACGATTATATCGGCCGATTCGATAAGGCGCAGGGCGCGGATTGTCAGCAGGTCCGGAGAACCGGGGCCCACACCCACAGCGTAAAAATTTCCCGGCGCGGCTTTTTCAATATTCATGATTTCCGCCTTAAAGTTTTTTCAGCGCCCTTCTCTGGGCGGCAAGGGTCTGTTCAATAATCTCGTCGTCATGAGCAGTAGAGACGAAGGACGCCTCAAACTGGGACGGGGCAAGATACACCCCTTCCCCAAGCATTGCCGCGTGGTAGCGAGCGTAGAGCTCGGTATCGCTCTTCATGGCATCGGCGAAATTGCCGACCGAATCTACCCCGAAGAATATGGTGCCCATTGATTCCACACGGTTGCCTGTCGCTTTTATTCCCGCCTCTTTCAAGTTGGCAAGAGTTCCCTCGGCAAGCTTTTCCGCAAGCGCCGCAATCCGCTCATAAGGATCTTCCTTCATCAGCGTTTCGATGGTTGCGATACCCGCCGCGCAGGCGAGAGGATTTCCGGAAAGGGTGCCGGCCTGATATACAGAGCCTTCGGGTGACATCATGCGCATCAGGTCTGCCCGACCGCCGAACGCGCCAACCGGCATTCCCCCACCGATAATTTTGCCGAGGGCGGTAAGGTCGGGCTTGACACCGAAATATTCTGACGCCCCGCCAAGGCCGAGACGGAAGCCGGTTATGACCTCGTCGAAAATAAGGAGCGCGCCGTGTTTGTCGCAGAGGTCGCGCAAGCCTTTCAGAAAACCTTCGGCCGGCGGGATGACACCCATATTACCAGCAACCGGTTCGACGATAAGGCAGGCGATCTTGCCATCATTTTCTGCAAAACATTTCTCTACGCTCGAAAGGTCGTTGTATGAAGCAAGCAACGTATCTTTCGCCGCTCCGGCGGTTACGCCCGGACTCGACGGGGTTCCGAATGTAAGGGCGCCGCTTCCGGCCGCGATAAGGAACGAGTCAGCATGTCCATGATAGCAGCCCTGAAATTTTATAACACCATCGCGCCCGGTGGCCGCTCGGGCAAGGCGAAGAGCCGACATGGTTGCTTCCGTGCCGGAATTGACCAGACGAAGAAGTTCAATGTGAGGCATGTTCTCGCGGATGAGATTTGCAAGCCTGATCTCATCGGGATGGCACGCGCCGAAACTGAGGCCGCGGGTGACTTTTTCCTGCACTGCCGCCACAACCGCGTCATGGGCGTGGCCGAGGATCAAGGGCCCCCAGCTCGCGACATAATCCGTATATTGCCTGCCGTCCACATCGGTCATGCACGCGCCTTTTGCCGAGAGGATAAAAGGCGGCGAGCCTTTGACCGACTTGAAGGCGCGGACGGGAGAGTTAACTCCACCGGGCATGCAGGAGGACGCTTTTTCGAAATACTCTTCGCTCTTTGTCGGCATTTTCACCTTTCCGTCAGATGTGTATCAGTTTGAAATCGCCTGCCTGAGATGATTGATATACAGGCCAACCACGTCATCGTTCATGCCCATACCACCTTCGCTTGAGGCGGGCAGCCCGAGGATTTTCTTCCAGCTCTCGTCCTCGTCGCCCATCACATCGTTCATGATGTGGTCACCGGCGACGATCATGATCGGCACGAACTTGACCTTTTTTTTGCCTGACTTCTTCACGTTAGCGAAAGCCTTTTCCGTTCCCGGCTGGCCCTCAACAGTCGCGACGTATACGTTTTTATAATTGGCGCGGACATACTTATCCAGCTTTACGACCTCGGAGTTGTATTCTTTGTGATGGTCGTTTCCATGGCCGCAGAGAATGGTAACTTCATCCTTGCCGCCTAACTTTTTCGAGATCACTTTCGCGAAATCTGCTATCGCCTTATCGTCCGACAGAAGGGGCTGGCCAACCCTGACCTTCAGGCCGCTGCTATCAACCTTGGTCATCTCGGTAAACTCGCCGCCAGGGACTACGTGCAGCGACTGGATGACAACATCTGTTTTGCCCTCCTTGCGCAAATCGGCGTAGACCTCGGAAAGATTCTTGATCGGAACCTTGCGGGCGAAGAGGGTTGTCTGGCCATTCTTTTTGAGCTTGTTGATAATAAACTGGGCGGTGAAAGCCCAGCGCACGTCATAACCCTTGAATTCTTTCCGCACCATGTTATCGATATTTTCAAAAGACTTCTGCGCCTCGGGGACGCTGGTTCCAAAAGCCACGAGAACAATTACGGGCTTGTCATTCACCGCCTGCTCCTGTCCATTATCAATTCCGCACCCGCCCAGCATGACAAGAGCGCACAGAGACATAAGAAACGCAATCGCAATGTTATTCATTTTCTCTCACCTTTTCCATTTCTGTCCGTTTTCTTCCGGCTCATGGCCGGACTGCCCGAAAGGGGCGACTCTTCATTCTCACGCGGAACAAAGAGGAATGAGGTATCTGGCTTACGGTTTTTCCCGCTCACAGTGGCGCGACCGCCCCGGACTTGCACCGGACTTCCCTCAAGTTATTCAAAGTCGCTACGCAATCCTTATTCGCTTGCCTCCCTTCCTTCATCCCACAGCCGCGGATATAGAAAACGGCTGATCCCGGTTATGCCTTCGATCAGGCGCGGGGTCGGACGGGAGACCTTCTCCTCGTCTACGATCAGAATATTTCCATCGCGCACGGCTTTGATCGCATCAAAACCGGGCTCGCTTTTTATCGCTTCTAAGGTAACGTCATTCATCGCGCCGCGCTGGGCGAGATAAGCGTCTATCTCTTTCGCATGAAGCAGAATCCGCTCCTTGCCGTAAGAAGCGATATTACTCTCGCGTAAAGCTTCGGCGTCGGTAGCCACATTCTCGCCTCCAGCCTCGCGCAGAACGCTCATGGTGATGGAACGGGGCGAGAAGGTTTTCATCCTCTTGTGCATGGACTCAAAATAAACCCTCGCCCGTTCCCCTTTGTGTTGCGAAAGACGCTCGCGAATCTGTCGCGTCTGGGCCATGAATTTATGCACAAGCGCGTCCGCCTCTTTCTCTTTGCCTGTGAGACTTCCGAGCTCACGCCAGTAGTCGAACATGTCGTCATAAGAACGGGGCTGAAGAGAGACGACCGCTATGCCTGCTTTTTTAAGATGATCGAGCAAAACCGGATGAGCCCGCTCTATCATTGGACGCACCAGAACAAGGTCGGGCTTCGCCGCAAGAAAGGTCTCGGCGTCAGCACGGGGATCGAAAGACGGTTTAGCCAACGCTTCCGGCGGATAAGTTTCACTGCGGGAAACTCCGATGATTTCGGCGTCGAGCCCGAGCGCAAAGAGATTTTCCGTGTGGGCGCTGTAGAGGGATATTATGCGTTCGTATGTTTTCATTCCTTCCTTGCCGTGAACGACAGGCGAAGCGCTGTCACGTTTTTGCTCCTGCTCATTTTCGTGCATGAACCACGCGCCAAAGGAAAGAACGGCGGCAAGAAGAGGAAGCAGGATAATCACGTGCGTCTTGTTCATCCCACCCGTTCCTTTATTTTTATAACAGGGCGTCCGCTCTCCTGATCCTTTTCAACCTCGCAATTGATGTCGTAAACCTGCGCGATATTTTCGCGGTTAAATACCTTGTCCATTTCACCTGAACAGACAGCCTTGCCTTTATTGAGGAATAAACAATGATCGGCAAACATGGCCGCCAGGTTGAGGTCGTGCATGACTGCCACCACAGTAATTCCGCGTTCGCTTATACGCTTCCGTACGCGGGAGAGAATATCAAGCGCATGGCGGATGTCGAGATTGCTTGTCGGTTCGTCCAGCAGCAGAATTTCAGATTCCTGCGCCAGAGCGCGGGCGAGGACGACGCGCTGCCGCTCGCCGCCGGAGAGTTCGGTAACAAGAGAGCCGGAGAGTTCGTTCAGATCAAGAATATCGAGAGCCTCATCGACCGCTTGCCAGTCCTGCGGGGAGAGCCCAGCAAAGCGTGCAAGATAGGGATGGCGACCCATGCTTACGATCTCGCGGACGGTGAAGGGAAAAGCCATGACCGGCGTCTGGGGCACGTAAGCGATAAGCCGCGCCCGCGCCTTCGCGTCGAGCCTGCCGAGAGATGAGCCGTCGATTATTACCTCGCCATTCGAGGGCGCGAAGAATCCAGAAAGAATGCTCAGAAGCGTGGTCTTACCGCATCCGTTGGGGCCGAGTATGGCATTGAACTTTCCGCGCGGGAACGAAACGTTAATCTTGTCGAAAATTGGATGACGGCCGTAAGCAAAAGATATGACCCGTGCATTGAGGGCGCAATCTGCTTTGCAGTCATGGTCGGTTTCGTTTTTATTCATCTCGGCTTATCCGTCCAGCCTCGCGGCGGCCATGGCCCGCGAGCGGAAAATAATACAGAAAACCGGCCCGCCGATAAGGGAGGTCAAGACCCCGATCGGAACTTCATAAGGAAGCAGCGCGCGGGTTATCGTATCCGCCAGAAGCAGAAGCAACGCCCCGGCGAGGGCAGTTGCGGGAATCAGTTTTCCGTGGCCGGGCCCCAGAAGAAAACGCATGAAGTGGGGGATGATAAGCCCCACGAAAGCAATGATGCCGGAGATGGAAACGCAGGCCGCGGTCATCAGCGAAGCAAGCACAAGGACAATCAGCCGCACCTTCGCCGTATTCACGCCGAGGGAGTGGGCGCTGCGTGCGCCCAAGGCGAGGAGGTCGAGTTCACGGGCATAAAAAAGCCCGCCTGCAAGGGAAAGGATCACACCGCCGCCCGCCATTAAAACCTGCGGCCAGGTTGCCTGGCTGAAGCTACCCATCAGCCAGAAGACGATAAGCGATACTTTTTCGTCTGCCAGATATTTCAGAAAACCTATTCCCGCAGCGAGAATGGCGGCGACGATTACCCCTGATAAAATCAGATTCACCGGCGCAATCTGCCCGTCGAAGGTGGCGAGGAGCATCACCATGCCGAGGGCGACTACAGCGCCGACAAAAGCGAAAGCGGCAACCGGATAGGCGCCGTAAAGGGTGATGCCGGTCACGATCGCGAGGGCGGCTCCGAAGGCCGCGCCGGCAGAGACGCCGAGGGTGTATGGCTCGGCCAGAGGATTCAGCAGCACCCCCTGCATAAGCACGCCCGCCATGGCCAGAACCGCACCCACGAAAATAGCGCACATTATGCGCGGCAGGCGAACGTCGACCACAACGCTTGGAACGGTTTCATCAACTCCGGCAAGCCAGCCCGTGTCATCAGTCACTTTCGCGAGGATGGAACGTACCGCGTCGCCAGCCGAGGTTTCAAAAGCTCCGGCCGTAGAAGAATAAATCATGGCAGCAACAAGGGCTGCGCTCAGGCACACCACAACCGGCAGGAAGGGAAGCCTTCCCGCGTTTCGCGGTTTGTTGTCGGGGGATTTCATTACTGCCATAATTGATGCCGATATAATTTCCGGTAATGGTTAGCGCAAGCGGTTCAGGAAGCTTCCTTGTCGGACTCTTCGTCTTCCAGATCCGACCCGTCATCAAGCTCGGGGAAGATATCGGCGCAAGGCAGACCCTCGCTCATGGCGCAGGCCATGGCTTTCATCGGCCAAGTCAGAAGGCGGTGCAAAAGTCGGTGCCCCATCTCCTCAAGTTTCTGCCTGTACTCTTCCGGCATCTCCGGACATTCGGAAAACAGGCGCGCCTGCTCCGACTCGAGAGCATCGTGGGCCATGACGCGCCAATCGGCAAGACACCGCTCCGACATGGCCGCATTGAGGCATTTCCAGAGCTGACCCGCTTCGTGCTCCATAAGGGGAAGGGTGGCGTTACGCGCGCGTTCACGGGCGTCCATGTTCCGCTGGCAGATCTCGGCGATAGAATCCATATCCATGATCTCGATGCCGGGGATGGATGCAACCTCGGGTGCGACATCGCGCGGGACGGCGAGGTCGGCTATAAGCAGGGGCTTGCCGTTACGCTCGCCAATGGTTTCGGGAAAGATAACCGCGTGTGGCGCTCCGGTGCAGCTTAC
>JAFGWW010000230.1 GCA_016936955.1 Planctomycetota bacterium
ACGGCGGTTGCAACCGTGAGTGGTTCCGATACGGGCACGGGAAATTATATCAGCCATCTTCCGGCGGGGGAGGGGGAGTGGATTTTCGATTCCCTTGTTGGCGGCGACGGGAGCGCGGCCTTTGCGCTCGAACCGGGCTGGTATTTTTTCAAGGTCGAGTCCGAAGGCCCGGGCGGCACAACCTGCGGCGCGGTGGTTTCTTTCTGGATGCCAAACCCCGGCGGCGCGCGGCTCGGGGAGATCAGGCAATACTGGCACGCCACCCTCTCGCTCTACTCGCCCCTCGCCTCGCAGCTGAGTTCAATCGGCATCGGGCTGGAGGGGAGCGCCGCGCCCGCGAAGACGCCGTCCCTGCTGCTCGAATTTTCCGGCCGCGAAACCGATGGCTGCGACAGCGCGAAAGCTTACGAATTCACGGTGCTCCATCATCTCTTCGCCGAGTCCCATTCGCGCCTGGATTCCATGACCGACGCCCTCGACGCGGCGGTTGGCGGTAATGCCTTCGAGACCACGGGCTGGGTCTGCGTGCGTGTTGAGCGCGGGGCGGACAAAACCTCCCCCACCGGCACCCGCGGCGAAAGCGGAATGATTCTCGAACGTACCGTCGAGTATGTGCTCAAACTTTTCAGGAAAGAGTAAGCCTTGCGGGTTGTCATTCTGAACGCAGTGAAGAATCTGGATGAATACCGAACAGGAAATGCGTAATGAGGAATTTCCGATCAAATCAAGACCACTGGCGCATACGATGCTTGCCCGTACGTACTTCGACAAGCTCAGCACGAACGGGAAAGGCGGCTGCGACTGTTTTGGAGTTAGCCTTGCGATGACGAGCAACTCTGCATTTTCAATTTCCTGTTCTTTATTCACTATTCACGGAGATCCTTCGCTCAGCTCAGGATGACAAGGCATATGGCTAAACCTTTCCGCTCATCCTGAGCTTGTCGAAGGGTGGGCTTGGGAAACCATGCTTGTTAAATAGTGCGGTGGTTTGTGTTCGTACTTCGACAAGCTCAGCACGAACGGGAAAGGCGGCGGCGACTGTTTTGGCGCGAGCCTTGCGACAGCAAATCATTCTGCATTTTTCAATTTTTTATTCTTTACTCACTATTCACCGGACAAAGCCACAGGCACTACCAAAGGAGAGAAGCCATGTCCCTTACCATAACCTTTACGAAAGACGCCGAGAGCGTAACCCTTCCCGCGCCGCTGCCGGGGGCGCCAGTGTCGACCGCTCGGATTCAGGCAAGCGGGGTTGCCGCCGACGGTGGGGAATATATTTACGACTGCGGCATTGCGCGCTACGGGAAGACGGAAAAGTTCGAGGATCTTTCCGCTCTGGAGAAAGGGGAGCTCGAAATCTTTTTCCACGCCCGCAAAGGCAGGCAGGAGAGCTTTACCTACACCGATTCCGGCGGCAATGAATACGCCGCCAGCTTCGCCGAGCCCTCCCTCACGTTCACCAAAATTTCCCCGGAAAGGTGGAGCCTTACCCTTCCCCTCGTGCTTGATGCGATGGGTGCATAACCGGTCACGGCAAGTACGACTAAACCTTTCCGCTCATCCTGAGCTTGTCGAAGGGTGGGCTTGGGAAAGCCTTGCTTATTGAAGGGTGCGTTGTTGTGTTCGTGCTTCGACAAGCTCAGTACGAACGGGAAACGTAGCTGGCAGTTGATTTGGCATAAGCCCCGCACCGACGAACCAATCCTGCATTTTACCGTTTCGTATTTTCTATTTCTTATTCACGGAGATCCCATGCGTAACCTTACATCCGACGCGCTTGCCGCGAGATTATCAAATATTGCGCAGCCTGCCCTGATTCTCGATCTCGACTGCGGGGCGGCGGGTGCTTTCAGGTTTTCAAGCCGTGACCTCGGCGCGCCCATAAACGCGGCGGGGCGGATCGCCTCGGTCTCGTCCATCGCCACTTCGCTTGAAGATAGCGACGGGTTGCAGGGGCGGGTAAAGGTGCGCTTGCTTGATGTTGATGGCGCGCTCAAAAACCTGATCGAGACCGACGGGCTGTGGGACGCGGTGGCCGAGATGAAGCAGCATTTCTCCCCCCTCGGCGAGAGCGACCTCATCCCCCTCTTTTCCGGCATCGTCTCCGGCGAGGCCGAGTGGCGCGAGGAGGACCGCTCGGTCCTTCTCACCATCGAGAATGTGCGCGTGATCTTCAAGGAGAGGCCGGTTGGCGTTACGGCTTCGCGTTACGCCTTTTCCAGTCTCGGTAAGGACGAGGAGGGGAAGACCGTCCCTCTCGCTTTCGGCAACCCCCACCGCGCCCGCGCGCTTCTGGCCGAGGTTGGGGCGAAGACCGAACTCGCCCGCAGCGTGGGCGTGGACGACGAGGTGATAATCGTCAAGGACGCTTCGCGCTTTCCGAGCGGCGCCACGCGGATCAGGATTTTTCTGGAAGAGATAGAGGGCTCGTTCAGCGGCAATACTTTCAATGTGACCCAACGCGGTTGCTCCCTCTTTTCCGGCACCACCACCCGCGCCACCGGAAACATGAACCAGCTTTACTGCGAAGACCTGAGCGCAACGGAGGACAACGCCTACATCGGGCGCTACATCCGCGCCACCGTCGCCGGGCGCGAGCAGACGCGCCGCATTGTGCAGTCTTTCGCCGACTCGAAAATTATCGTGATCCAGTATCCTTTCCAGGGGCAGGGGAACCTTTACGCGCCGGTTCCGGGCGGCACCCCTTTCGAGATTACAACCCTTCCCGCGTTCCACCTCTGCGGCGAGAGCGTGAGCGAACTTCTCGACGGCCTGACATACATCGCCTGCGACCGCCCCGTCGATTCGATCCTCGCGGTGGAGGGTTACGGCACGGTCAATCCCGGGGTGAACGAGGAGGGCGGCGGGGCTTCGGGTTCCACCCGGGGATACGTCACAATCCCGCCATCCTATTATGAGATCAACACGGATGACCCGGACTCCTTCCCCGCCCTCGGCCACAACGTCGCCACGGTGCGCATGAAACTTCCGCCCACAAGCATTCCCGAAGCGAAGCTCACGACCGACGAGATCTTCCTCACCATGCGCGGCATACCCGATGGTGCGGGCGGGCTGCTCGACAATCCGGCCGGGGTGATTCTTTATCTGCTGAAAGAGCGGGGCGGCGTGCCGGATGAGTATATCGACGAAGCTTCTTTCGCCGAAGCCGCGGCCGCGCGGAGTGACGTGCATATGTCCTTCGCCATTACCGAAGAGATGCTGGTGGGCAAGGCGGTGAGTGACCTCGCTTTTCAGGGGCGGCTCGCGCTGGTCTGGGAGAGCGGAAAAATTAAATGCCGCGCCCTCTCCAACCAGCTTGGCGACGCGGATGCGTCGATGGGCGAAGGGGATATCGAGTTCGGCTCGGCTACCCTCACCATGACGCCGGAGGATGAGATCGTGACCTCCCTGACCGCGCGTTATACCCGGCGCGGCGAGGAGGAGGCGGTGGTGGTGGGTGACGAGGAGGCGGAAG